>NZ_JAFEJP010000011.1:0-94024 GCF_018555355.1 Bifidobacterium sp. SO4 | reverse complement strand
CTGCCGCTTCGTCGCCATGCTGATCCTGTCTTCCATACGACAAGCCAAACAGACCAACCCGGTTTCGCGCTCACTCCAGGTGAGGCACCACTACCCATTTCGCGCTCAAAAAACGTGAGGCACGTCGGTCCCGCTTGTGTAAGAGGCGCTTTCCGTACAATGGAGATAGGTTCCCGCGCGATGTGGCACGGAACCGATGCGGCGGAAGGAGCCCATCATGAGCACGACGACTTTCGAGTATTACCGCGCACGCCAGCATAGGCGGAAGCGTCTCGTCCGCATCACCGCGGGCATCATCGCGGCGTCCCTGCTCATCATCGCGGGCGGCGTGTGGTGGACGGCCGGCGATGGACGGCTCATCGGCATGAACCTGTTCAAGCCGGCCGCGCGCCCCGCGACGACAGCCACCATCGAGGGAGTCTCCGAATTCACGTACCAATCCTCGCCGGAGTTCCTCACGATGGAGTCCGCCCAGGATCCGAACGGCAACGTGAACTACTCCCCCGCCTCGATGTGGCTGGCGTTGGCGCTCGCCGCGCAGGGCGCCGACGGCACGACCCGCTCCCAACTGAACGGTCTGCTGGGCACGGGGTCATTGGATGCGGACGATTACCGGTCGTTGCTGCGTTCCATCAACGGTCGGTACGACGGCTCGCAATCCGAGATGAATGCGGCCAACTCGCTGTGGATTGACAGCCGGTACACGTTGGACGGCGATTTCAAGGCGACCGTCAAGGACGCCTTCGATGCGGACGTGGAGTCGCTGACGTTCAACGACGCCGCGGCGAAGCGTATGAGCCGCTGGATCGCCGGCCATACCGAGGATGTGCTGAAACCGGACATCACCCTGCGCGACGGGGAGGTCATCTCCATCATCAACACCGTGTATGCGGACGGACGTTGGAAGGACCCGTTCGAACCCGAGGCGACCACCACCGAGACGTTCCACGGCGAGGACGGCGATGCCGAGGTGCCGATGATGCAACGGCTCTTCGAGGGCATGGCCTGGGCGCGCGACAACGACAACGACACCTGGCAGCGGGTTTCGATCCCGTTCGACAACGGCGGCTCGCTGACCATCCTGCTGCCGGCGGCCGGACATTTCGACGAGATCGCTTCGGACACGCAGAAGCTGCGCTGGGCGCTGGGCACGTGTCTCGGCGATGAGTACGGCTGTGCGGTCGATGCCTCCGCCGGATGGGGCGTGTCCTCCAATCCCACTTCGGTCAACGTCCGGCTGCCGAAATTCACCATCGACAGCACGTTCGCTTCCGGCGAAACCATCGAGGCGTTGAAAAAGTTGGGTGTCACCGACGCCTTCACACCCGGAACCGCCGACCTGAGCAAAATGACGACCTCGTCCTCCGATGAGTTGTTCATCGGCTCGATCATCCAGGGCACGCGCATCGAGGTGAACGAGAACGGCGCCAAGGCGGCGGCGTTCACCAAGGTGGACGCGAAATCCGGGTCGGCACCGGAGCAACCGCAGTACGTGGAGTTCACCGTGGACCGCCCGTTCATCTACGCCTTGACCACGCCGGACGACGTGCCGTTGTTCGTCGGGGCGGTGCGGAACCTGTAACCCCGGGATTCGGTCTCGTACGCGCCCGATCCATGCCTTTCTTTACATCCCGGCCCTGATCGTCAAAGACACCGAAACATATGGGTGTATCGTTTGACGCTATGGTTACGATGAAGGAAATCGCCAAGCAGGCGGGAGTGTCGGTCTCGACGGTGTCGCTGGTGCTCAACAACCGCGACGAGGGGCGCGTGAAGACCGAAATCGCCGCCAACGTGCGGGATATCGCCGCTGAGCTCGGATACCAATCGAACCCGTTGGCCAGTTCGCTGCGCACCGGGCGCACGCATATCCTTGGTTTCATCAGCGAGGATGTGGCCACCACCCCGTATGCGGGCGGCATCATCCTCGGCGCGCAACGCGCGGCCCAGCAGCTCGGTTACATGCTCATCGTGGTCAGCACGGACGGCAGGGACAGCGAGGCCAAGGAGATCGCCGCGTTGCAGCGGTACGGTACGGACGGGTTCCTGTATGCCAAGATGTCGAACCGGCTGACCGACGTTCCCGCATCGCTCAAGGACACGCCGCTGGTGCTGGTGGACGCCACCGACGAGGCGGGCGCCGTGCCCAGCGTGGAGCCGGATGAGTTCTACATCGGCTATGACGCCGCCAAGCGGCTCATCGACGCGGGCTGCCGGCGCATCGCCTATGTCGGGGCCGCAGACCCGATCATCGCCGAACAGGGGCGTCTGGACGGCTACCGTGCCGCACTGGAGGAGGCCGGGCGTGACTTCGACGAGCGACTGGTAATCCACGTGCCGAACAACAAGCCGGCGTTGAACGCGGTCTCGGAACTGTTCGACGGCGAACGACCGGACGGTTTCTTCTGCTTCAACGACGCACGCGCCTGGTACGTCTACGAATGCGCCGCGCGCCGGGGACTGACGGTGGGACGCGACATCTCCGTGGTGGGCGTGGACAACCACCGCGTCTTCGCGGAGACGCTGAGTCCGCAGCTGACCACCGTGGAACTGCCGCATTTCGAAATGGGCTACTGGTCCGTGGCCAAGCTGGTCTCGATGATCGAGGACCGTCCGCTGGACGACGCGGACTGGCCGGAGACCACCGCTCCCCTGCCACCGCTCGACGGGCCCGTACCGGCGAAGATCCGCTGCACGCTGATCGAAAAGGAGTCGGTGCGGCGGTAAGGCAGGCTTGTCCCAGCTCCGCCCCGGACGAGTTCCGTGGGGCATGTCTCGGCCGCGCCCCGCGCATCATTCCCACGCCATCCGCATGTCATTTCCACGCCCTTCGCTACGACACGCCACGCACGTCAATCGATTGACGTCAATCGATTGACGTCGCATAATGACAAGTGAAACAACCACACCATCGCAACGGCGCCATCACCGTGGAACGCAACATATCAGTCACCACATCAAGGCAAAGGACAGCCATGACCGATTTCACCCCGGCAACCCCCGTGTTCAACCCCATCCTCGATCATCAGGCCGAGCTGGCCAAGGCGGAGGAAGGAGTGGCCGCACTCGCCGCCAAGCGCGTCGACCGCTGGTACCCGAAGTACCACATCGCCTCAAACGGCGGCTGGATCAACGACCCGAACGGCCTGTGCTACTACCATGGCCGCTGGCACGTCTTCTACCAGCTGCACCCGTACAGCTCCCACTGGGGCCCGATGCACTGGGGCCACGTCTCCTCGGCCGACATGATCCACTGGAAGCGCGAGCCGATCATGTTCGCCCCCTCCCTGGAGGAGGACAAGCACGGCGTGTTCTCCGGTTCCGCCGTCATCGGCGACGACGGCAAGTTGCGCTTCTACTACACCGGCCACCGCTGGCGCAGCCCGGAGGACCGCACCGACGACTGGCAGGTGCAGCTGCTCGCCACCCCGGACAACGACGAGCTCACCTCCGCCACCAAGCAGGGCATGATCATCGACTGCCCGACCGATCGCGTCTTCCATAACTTCCGCGATCCGAAGGTGTGGAAGACCGGCGACACCTGGTACATGACCTTCGGCGTCTCCTCCGCCGAAAAGCGTGGCCAGATGTGGCTGTTCACCTCCGAGGACATGGTGTCCTGGAAGTACGAGCGCGTGCTGTTCGAGCACCCGGATCCGAACGTGTTCATGCTCGAATGCCCCGACTTCTTCCCGCTGAAGGACAAGGACGGCAATGAGAAGTGGGTCATCGGCTTCTCCGCGATGGGCTCCAAGCCGAACGGCTTCGCCAACCGCAACGAGGTCAACGCCGGATACATGATCGGCACGTGGGAACCGGGCGGCGCATTCCAGCCGGAGACCGAATTCCGCCCGTGGGATTGCGGCCACAACTACTACGCACCGCAGTCGTTCAACGCCGGTGGCACGGATGGCCGTCAGATCATCTACGGTTGGATGGCCCCGTTCATGGACCCCGCACCTTCCATGGAGGACGGCTGGTGCGGCCAGCTCACCCTGCCGCGTGAGATCACGCTTGGCGCGGACGGCGATGTGGTGACCGCGCCGGTCGCCGAGATGGAGGGCCTGCGCGAGGACACGTACGATCATGGCGCGATCGTGCTCGATGGCGACGGCGAGAAGATCGTCTCCGACGACGCCGAGGCCGTGGAGATCGAGATGACCATCGATCTCAAGCAGTCCACCGCCGAGCGCGCGGGTCTCAAGATCCACGCCACCGAGGACGGCGCGTACACGTACGTGGCGTACGACGACCAGCTCGGCCGCGTGGTGCTGGACCGTCAGACCATGAAGCACGGCGACCGCGGCTACCGCACCGCTCCCCTGACCGAGGCCGAGCTCGCCGCCGGCACGTTGGATTTGCGCGTGTTCGTGGACCGAGGCTCCGTGGAGGTGTACGTCAACGGCGGCCACCAGGTGCTGAGTTCCTACTCCTACGCCTCCGAAGGCCCGCGCGCCATCAGGCTTGCGGCCGAATCCGGCTCGCTGACCGTCAGCTCGCTGAAGCTGCACCACCTGAAGTCCATCGGACTGGAGTAATAAGCCGACCGCCCGGTCGGCCGGGCGCGGACGTTCGGTCAGCCAATCCCCAAAAAGCCTCGCTGAGCCCATACTGAGCGAGGCTTTTCCGTATCCGCATACCCGTTTTACCGCGCTGGCGTATCCTCAGCGGGGTCCAACAGGGTGGTATTCCCCGTTCCGCCCCGGTAAGCGCATGTCATCGAGGCGGAATGGATACCAGATGGCAGATACTCCACGCCATGACCCGGCCCGCAGAGGCAATATGGATGCCAGCTCCCCACTGAGCCCCACCCATCGCGTCACGGCAGCGCTATTCCTAGCACGGTGCACCGGCGAAGTCCTATCCGAACGGTTGGCATCATCGCGGTTATACTGGGAGCCGTTCGCGCGGTTGGTGGCAGCAGCCGTGCCCACATCATAAGGAATCACGCCCCCGCATACGCGACAAGGGGCGTTGGTCCGATGTCTCGCGCGGGCTCCTCACCTTCCCGTCTGCCGAGAGTCGGACTGTAGCGCACTATGCGCGGAAGGCAAGGTGACATTGAGATGAAGATTGAAGTCAAGAAGGGTCTGACCAAGCTGGCGGCCGTGTTCGGAGCCGCCGCACTCGGCCTGTCCGTGGCGGCCTGCGGATCCACCAACACCGCCGATTCCGGCGATTCGACCAAGGATTCAAGCACCCCCACCGTTTCGTTCATGCTGGACTGGACGCCGAATACCAACCACATCGGCCTGTACGTGGCCCAGAAGCTCGGCTATTACAAGGACGCCGGCGTCAACGTGAAGATCCTGCCCACCGCGCAGGCCGGCGCGGAGACCAGCGTGGAGAACGGCGTGGCCAACGTGGGCTTCACCACGCTGAGCAACGTGGCCGCCTTCAACTCGCAGGGCGCCGATCTGAAGTTCGTGTTCGACCTGACCCAGAAGCCGGTGGCCCGCTGGTGCGCGCTGGCCTCCCGCACGGACATCAAGACCCCGAAGGACCTGTCCGGCAAGACCTTCGTGAGCTTCGGCTCGGCCGAGCAGACCGCCGTGGTGCAGCAGATGATCAAGTACGCGGGCGGCACCGGCGAGATCAAGACCGCCACCGCCGGCACCAACACCTTCGAGACGCTGACCAGCGGCAAGGGCGACTTCGGCGGCTTCTACGTGACCTGGGAGGGCGTGGAGAGCGAGCTCAACGGCCCGGCCCTCAACTGCTTCGTGGCCTCCGACTGGGGCGTGCCCGGCAACCCGGACCAGCTCGGCTTCGCCGTGAAGTCCTCCTGGCTCAAGGATTCCGCGAACGCCGACGCGCTCAAGAAGTTCATCGAGGCCACCAAGAAGGGCTACGACTACGCGCTGGCCAACCCGGACAAGGCCGCCGACCTGCTGGTCGAGCAGGCCAAGGAGGCCCAGCTCGATTCCAAGCTGACCCGCACCTCCATGGAGGAGATCGCCAAGAACGGCTACTGGACCACGGATGACGCGAAGTCCCTGCCCGGCACCGTGAACTTCGACGACGCCCAGCCGTATCTGGACTTCCAGTACAAGGCCGGCACGTACAAGGACAAGGACGGCAAGAACCCGGCCGAAGCCCCACAGGCCAAGGAACTCGCCACGAACGATTACGTGGCCTGACGCCGATAACCGATAACCATGGCCTCCTCCTCGCGAGGGGGCCAATTCATCGGGTAAAGACTGTTATGAAGCAATTGCAATCTTGGCTCGCGCGCATCGCCCCGCCCGCGCTGACCATCGGCGGCCTGCTGGTGGTCTGGGAGGCGGCGGTCCGGGCCGGGCACATTTCGGAGCGCGTGCTCGCCGCGCCCACCCAGATCGTGGCCTCGATGGTCGATACGTGGCCCGATCTCATGACGGCTGCCTCCATCACCGCGTATGAAGGCATCACGGGCTTCGCCATCGCGATCGTGACGGGCATCGCCATCGGCATCGGACTGTATGTGTCCAAGACCATGTACCGGGCGTTCTATCCGTTGCTGGCGGCTGCGCAGACCATCCCGCTCATCACGGTGGCACCGTTGTTCATGATCTGGTTCGGTTTCGAACCGTTGGGCAAGATCGTGATCGTGGCCGTGTTCGGCGTGTTCCCCATCGCCGTGCAGACCGCACGCGGACTCAACGCCGTGCCGCAGTTCTATGAGGATGTGGCGCTGACCTGCGGCGCCACGCGATTCTGGACGCTCACGCATGTCAAGCTCAGGGTGGCGGCCCGTCAGATCTTCGGTGGTCTGCGCATCGCCGCCGCGTACGTCTTCGGCACGGCGGCCACCGCCGAATATCTGGGCGCGATGAACGGTTTGGGCATCTGGCTGCAGGCCGCGTTCAACTCGTTCCGCACGCCGCTGATCTTCTCCGCCACCGTGGTGGTGATCGCCCAGACGGCGATATTGCTGGGCGTGATTTCGCTGGTGGAGTGGCTCGCACTCGGCAATGGCAAGGACGAGGACCTGGATCAATAGTTGCTTTTTTGGCTCCCCTCGCTGAGGGGAGCTGTCAGCGAAGCTGACTGAGGGGAGCACCACGTTTATCCGTCGTACTCCCCTCAGTCTCACTTCGTTCGACAGCTCCCCTCAGAGAGGGGAGCCAAGAACTGTTACTTGGCGTTGCCGAATCGACGATCACGGTGGATGTAGTGGTCGATGGAGCGCCAGAGGACCTCACGGCCGCAGTCGGGGAAGAGCTCGGGCACGAAGTCGAGTTCGGCGTAGGCGGCCTCCCACGGCAGGAAGTTCGACGTGCGCTGTTCGCCGGACGTACGGATCACCAGATCGCAGTCGGGAATATCCGGGTTGTACAGATGGTCGGCGATCATCTTCTCGGTCACGCGGTCGCCGGAAATCCTGCCGTCACGCACCTCGCGGGCGATGGCGGCGCAGGCGTCGGCGATTTCGGCGCGCCCGCCGTAGTTGATGCAGAACACCACGTCGATGACCTTATTGTTCTTCGTACGCTCCTGCGCGATCTCCAGCTCGTCGATCACCGACTTCCACAGCTTCGGACGGCGGCCGGACCAGCGCACGCGCACGCCCCACTCATCCATCTGCGCCACACGACGGTGGATGATCTCACGCGAGAACCCCATGAGGAAGCGCACCTCCTGCGGCGAGCGCTTCCAGTTTTCGGTGGAGAACGTGTACAGCGACAGGTAACGCACGCCCGCCTCGATTGCGCCGGCGATGGTGTCGAATACCACCGGTTCGGCGGCCTGATGGCCGTTGGTGCGGATCATGCCGCGCTGCTTGGCCCAGCGGCCGTTGCCGTCCATGATGACGCCCACATGGCGGGGCACCTTGTCCTTGGGGAAATCGGGGATGCGGGCGGGGTCGGAAAACGGTGCCGCCGGAATGCTCAACGAAGTGTAGTCGACGTTCTCAAAAGCCATACTCACGAATCTATCAAGCGCAGCGAACGAATCGGCCGCTCCAGGTAATACTCCCCCCAATCTTCAACCAACTGTTCGGCGACGGTGTCGAGCGGCTCGGCGTCGAGCACCGCCCAGTCGCCGTCCACGAGCGCCGCGAACTGGCGCAGGGCGAGCGGTGGGATGCGGCGGGCGTCCGTGGTGTGGTCGGCCTCGCACATCACGCCTCCGGCCGCGATGGACAGGTAGGCGCCTTCGCGTTGGCCGCACACCACGCAGGTGGTGAGTCGCGGCGTCCAGCCGGCCAGGGCGAGCGCGCGCATCACGTAGGAGTCGCCGATGGCCCGCGGCGCGTGGGCGTGTTTGGCGAGCGCGTTCAAGGCGCCGATGACGAGCCTGTACTGCCGCACGGTCTGCTCGTGTTCGGTGTTCACCAGTTTGTCCGCGGTCTCCACGATGACGTTGGCGGCCTCGTACGCCGCGTAGTCGGTGGCGATGGCGGCTCCGTACGCGGCCACGGATTCGGCTTGGGAGACCACGTCCAGCGAACGGCCTTCGGCGATGAGCACATCCACGCGCATGAACGGTTCGAGTCGGGCGCCGAACCGCGATTTGGTGCGTCGCACGCCTTTGGCCACCGCGCGTATCTTGCCGTGCCCGCGGGTCAGCAGGGTGATGATGCGGTCCGCCTCGCCGAGTTTGGCGGTCCTCAGGACCACGGCCTCGTCACGGTAGAGCGACATTGGTTTTCTCTCCTCGTTTCCCGTTTCCGGTGGTGGTTCGGAACGCAGTCAGTAGATGAACAGCCCCCAGAAGGCGAAGAACAGCAGCACGTTGAGCATGGTGAAGGTGACGAGCCAGAACAGCACGCGGCCGAGTCTGGTGGAGGCGAGCACCGGTTCGGTTCCAGTGACGATGCCGCGGACGGCCCCCTTGCGCGGCGGCCATTGGATGAGCCCGCGTGCGGAGGCGACTTCGATGAGCCGCATGAACACGCGCGACCATGCCCAGACCACCAGCACGGAGACCACCTGGATCACCGGCCAGCTCCAGTACATTACGCCCGGCGTTTCGGTGGGGGCGCCGCCCCACGCCAGTCGGACCACGCCCATGACCACCTGGCCGAGGCCCGCGGCGAAGATGAGCAGCGTGGCCAGCGTGGTGAAGGTCAGGGTCAGGAGGGCGCCGCCGAAGCCGTGCGAGAAGCCGAGCACGACCGGTTTGGCGGGCAGCGGCACGGCTGTCGCCGTTCCGCCCGACCCGTCGCCCGGCCTGTCCTGCCCGCGGCCTTTCAGCGTCTGCCTGCGTGCGCGCCGCCAGCGTGAGCGAACTACGATGACGCGGACCAGCGCCACGAGCGCGAGCACCGCGGAGGCGATCAGCAGCAGGATCAGCGTGGCGTGCAGAATCAGGCCGTAGATGGTGCCGGCGCGACGTGCCTTCAGCGCGCCCGGCAGTCCGATGGACTGGTACAGGTCGGTGCCGGCCACTCGTTCGCTGGTCTGTTTGAGGCCCGCGGTGGTGCCGACGGCCCAGTCGATGAGGTCGTCCACGTAGGCGTCGGCGAACGGCGTTCCGGCTTCGGATTCGTCGCCCAGGCGCAGCACATGGTTGGCCACCGGATAGCTGCGGACCGTCACATCCCAGTTGCCGGCCCGGTGCGCCTCGTACAGGATCGCGCGCACGCCGTCCACCTGCGCGGTCATCACGTCCTTGGACCCGTACGCCACGTAGGTGGGGATGTCGTATGCACCGGGACCGAGGGTGCGGATGTCGAAGTTCGTCAGCCCCACCACGGTGCCGTCCGCGCTGAACAGGCGCTGCACGATGGATTGGTAGCCGTCGTTCGCGCCGGCCAGCGTGAAGTCTTGGGTCACGAAGAAGCCGAGGGATTGACGGGGACTGAAGACCATCGGGCTCAGGAGAATCTGGAAGGCGATGTCCGGGTCGTCCTCGAGCAGGTATGAGGAGATCCATGTGGATTCGGAGGTGGCGTAGATGCCGACCTTCGAGGCGTCCACGTTGTTCTGGTCACGCAGGTAGGCGATGACCTGGTCGTAGGCCTTGGCGGAGGCCGGGTAGTCGCGGTTGATGTCGGTGGTGTTCCAGACGGGCTTGTCCAGCACGGCGGTCACGAAGCCGGCGGAGGCCATGTCCGCGGCCACGTCGCCGAAGGAGTTGTCGCAGGTGCCGTAGCCTGCGCCGTGCATGAAGACGACGGCCGGGCGCTTGCCGGAGGCGCCTTCGGGCTCGCGGATGAGTACCTTGATGGACTGCACTCCCTGTTCGTTGGCCTTGTTCCGTAAGCCCGCCTGCGTGGTCAGGGATCCGTCGCGCGCGATGTTGAGGGTGACGTACCGCTCGATGACGGTGTACGAACCTTTGTCCGGCAGACCGGAGGCGGTGGCGGTGTCGAAGGTGACCGCCGTGTCGTCGCTGAGGGTGGCCATCGATTGGCCGGTGGGTTCGATGTTCCACGGCACGATAGTGATGTTGGAGACGGCCGCGAGGATGCCGAACAGCATGATGAAGATGGGCAGGCTGACCATCAGCCGATGGCCGCGGGTCCATGGCCGGGTTTCGCTCTGCTGTTCCTGATTCGACACGCAGACCATTGTGGCACCGGGCCTGCCCTGTTCCGTCGGCGGCGAACAACGAAAACGCCACCGGCCCGGTAAGGGCCGATGGCGGAATACGGCTGTTAAATCAAGATTGACATGGCCCTTATTCTCGGCTCCCCTTGTCAGGACATTGCCGTGAAGCAAACGGCAGAGCCGTTTGTAGGCAATGTACGAGGCGACAGCCGAGCCAGTAGGCCGCGAACGGAGTTCGTCATTAATTGCAGGACGAGCTGTCGGCGAAGCCGGCTGAGGGGTAGTCCGGTGGTATTCATGTCAATCTTGGTTAACAGAGCCACGGAATATATCAGCGGTTCGGATGCTGGATCGGCACGACGACCGGGCCGGTGGACCCGGCGGGCACCTGGCCGTCCGCCTCCATCTGGGCGGCGATCTCCTGCGCCTTGGTGAGCAGCGTCTCCACGATCTGGTCCTCGGGCACGGTTTCGATGACCTTGCCCTTGATGAAGATCTGGCCCTTGCCGTTGCCGGAGGCCACGCCGAGGTCGGCCTCGCGCGCTTCGCCGGGGCCGTTGACGATGCAGCCCATCACGGCCACGCGGATCGGCGCGGTCACGTCCTTGAGGCCTTCGGTCACGGCGGAGGCGAGCTGGATCACGTCCACTTGGGCGCGGCCGCAGCTCGGGCAGGAGATGATGTCGAACTTGCGGGGGCGCAGTCCCATGTATTCCAGGAGTTTGCAGCCCACCTTGACCTCTTCGACCGGTGGGGCGGAGAGGGACACGCGGATCGTGTCGCCGATGCCCTCGGCCAGCAGGGCGCCGAACGCGAGGCAGGATTTGATGGTGCCCTGCCATGCGGGGCCGGCCTCAGTGACGCCGAGGTGCAGCGGCCAGTCGCCCTTGGAGGCGAGCAGTCGGTACGTTTCGACCATGGTGATCACGTCGTGGTGCTTGACGGAGATCTTGAAGTCATGGAAGCCCACGTCCTCGAACATGTGCGCTTCCTTGAGAGCGGAGGCCACGAGCGCCTCGGGGGTGGGGCCGCCGTACTTGGCGTAGAGCTCCTTGTCCAGCGAACCGGCGTTCACGCCGATGCGCAGGGATATGCCCGCGTCCGTGGCGGCCTTGCAGATGTCCGGGCCGACCTGGTCGAACTTGCGGATGTTGCCGGGGTTCACGCGCACGGCCGCGCAGCCGGCGTCGATGGCCTGGAACACGTACTTGGACTGGAAGTGGATGTCCGCGATGACCGGGATCGGCGACTTGCGGCAGATCTCGGGCAGGGCGTCGGCGTCGTCCTGGCTGGGCACGGCCACGCGCACGATGTCGCAGCCGGCGGCGGTCAGCTCAGCGATCTGCTGGAGCGTGGCCGGCACGTTCGCCGTAAGCGTGTTGGTCATGGACTGCACGGAGATGGGGGCTCCCCCACCCACCGGCACCGGTCCGACCATGATGCGGCGGGATTTGCGGCGCGGATGCAACGGCGATTCGCTGGTCAGCTCCGCCGGGTCCCCGGTCTTGCGGAACGGCTTGTTGACAGGTAGTTCGGTGCTCAACGTATTCATCACTGCTTGTTTATCAGGTCGTCGGCGCGGCGGCGGGCCTCGTGCTCAACCTGACTCATTTCCTCCACGTCGGCGAACAGCGGGTTGCCGCGCAATTCGGCGTCCATCTCGTCAAGTACCTCCTTGACCGTGTCGACGATACCGAGGTAGGGCAGTCGGTGGTCGAGGAAGGCATGCACGGCCTGTTCGTTGGCCGCGTTCAGCACGGCCGTATGCTTCTCGGACGCGGACAGGCAGTGGCGCGCCAGCGAGACGGCGGGGAACGCCTCGTCGTCCAACGGCTCGAAGGTCCACGTGGCGGCCTTGGTCCAGTCGCAGGCCGCGGCCACGTCGCCCATGCGGTCGGGCGCGGACAGGCCCAGCGCGATGGGCAGGCGCATGTCCGGCGGCGAGGCCTGGCAGATGGTGGCGCCGTCCACGAATTCGACCATGGAATGGACGATGGACTGCGGGTGCACGGTCACGTCGATGCGTTCGGGCGGCACGTCGAACAACCGGGACGCCTCGATGACCTCAAGGCCCTTGTTCATCAGGGTCGAGGAGTTGATGGTGACCACCGGGCCCATGTTCCAGGTGGGGTGGTGCAACGCCTGCTCGGGCGTGATGTTCGCCATGTCCGCACGCTTCCAGCCGCGGAACGGGCCACCAGAGGCGGTGACCACGAGCTTGGCCACCTCGGCGTGGGTGCCGCTTCTCAACGACTGCCAGATGGCGGAATGCTCGGAGTCCACGGGGTTGATCTGCTGTTCGCGCACCTGGGCGCCGAAGAGCAGATGGCCGCCGGCCACCACCGATTCCTTGTTCGCCAGCGCGAGCTGCGAACCCGCCTGAAGCGCCGCGATCGACGGTTCGAGGCCGATGGATCCGGTGATGCCGTTGAGTACCACGTTCGCGCCGGAGCCCGCCATGGCGAGGACCGCTTCCGGGCCTCCGCTGACGCGCACCGAGGAACGGGCACCGGCCTGTTCGAGCGCCTCACGCAGGGCCGGGACCTTGGATTGGTCGTACACGGCGATTTCCGGCACGCGGAACCGGATCGCCTGCTGGGCGAGCAATTCCACATGTCCGCCGCCCGCGGCCAATCCGGTGACGGTGAAGCGCTCGGGATGACGTGCGATGACGTCAAGTCCCTGGGTGCCGATGGATCCGGTGGATCCGAGGATGACGACGCTGGAGTTGGAGACTATGCTCACTGTTCCTTCTTCGGTTCATGGTCGTTCAGGGTCGGGAAGGACAGATCCGGGATGTCCGTATCGAATCCGTTCTCCAGCGGGAAGAACGACGGGAAAAGATCGTCGGTGTGATGCTGCGCCGGGGACGGCGATGCCGGTGCCGCGGGCGGCTGCGTCGAATGATGCTCGTCCGACGGCGTGCCAGACTGCGCGCCGGAGTCGTCGGATGGCGTCCCGCTGGTGCCGGCATGTCCGACGGACGACGGCATGACGGGCTCGGGCAGGTCGTTGAGCTTGAGGACGCTTGGCGTGTCGAGGCTCGGCATCTTGGGCTCGAAGGCCTGCGTGCGGATGGCCGGCATCTCCTGGGAAATCTCCACCATGTGGGCCAGGGCGGCCAGGGAGGAGTCGTCGCGCGAGGTGTCGATGACCGGCTCGGTGCTCTCCGGCGCATGCCGGGTGGCGGCATCGCGGGTGTGCAGGGGTGCGAACGATGGCGCGGCGGGCGGTTCCGGAGCCGGCTGCGCCGCGGTCTGCACCGGGGCGGCATAGTCGGACACGGCGGATGCGGCGGCATGGGAATCGGCCGGCGACTGCGCGGCGGGTTCGGCGGAAGCGCCCTGGCCGGCCTTGGTGCCGAACGAATCGTCCGGAATCGGGGAAAGCACCACGGTTTCGGACTGGGCCACGGCGTGAGCGGCGGTGGCAGGCGTGGGCGTCACCGGTTCGGCGTGCCGGTGTTCCGGCATGACGGACGGGGCGTATGAGACGGGCTGCGGCGCGGACGGGCCCGAAGGCGCGGATGCGGAGAACGCGGGCGCGTACGAGACCGGCTTCTCCTGCGCGGCGGGAGCGGCGAACAGATCACGCTCGGCCTGATGAAGCGCGTCGAACGACTCGTGGTAGACCGGGGAGGCCGCCATCTGGGGCTGCGCCTGCACGGCGGGTTCGGGGGCCGGAGCCTGCGGGGAGGCGGAGGAGAACAGGGAGGAGACGTCCGCGGCGGGTGCCGGGGATGCGGCCTCGGCCGCGGCGGAGGCCGAGGAATCGCCTACGAAATCAGCCACGCGGGCGTAGGATTCGAGGCGGCTCAGCAGCTGGACGCAAGTGTTGAGGAAATAGTCCACCTGACGTTCGTCATAGCCCTTCTTGCCCTTGCGCTGGGTGAAGACCACGTTGTTGACCGCATTGGCGTTGAGGTCCGCGAGCTTGCGCACGTCCTCCGGGTTGACGCCGTCCACGCCCAGGGAGGCGGCGGCCTTGTCCACGATCTGGTCGACGAGGCGATCCACCTGCTTCTTGTCATAGGAGGGTTGCTTGGCGTTGCCGGAGCGGAAACGTTCGCGTTCGGCGCGTTCGGCGTGCTTGGCGATCTCCTGGTAGAGCTTCTCGGTCTGCGCCTTCCATGCCACGCGGCCATGCTGGGAGATCTCCCAGGTGGTCTGCTTGTCCACCACGGCGCGTTCGAGACGGCTCAGCGCGGCGTCCACCTGGCTGATGACATAGCCGTTCTTGGCCACGTCGAAGGAGACGTCCTGGATGTCGCGCTGGGTGAGTTTGGCGCCCTCGCTGTCATACAGCGCGTGGGCTCGTTCCAGGAAGCCATCGACCTGAGCCGGATCGTACCCCCACTTGCGCTTGCCTGCACGGGCGATGCCCGACTTGCTTTCCCCTTCACGAAGTTTCTGCGCCATCGGCTGTCCGACCTCCTGCTGAATGAAACACTCCGAACACAACTTTACGTGACTGTTGCGACGCCCGTCGTCAACGCCTTCCCGGTTTCCTTCCCGTTCTCACTGCGCCGGGAAGGCCGGGAAGGTCACTCGTCACCGGCAGCCGGGCCGTCGGAATCGCCCGGATCGGCCGGGTCGTGGGAACCGTCCTCATCGCCGTCCTCGCCGAGGAGCTTGGACAGTTCGGCGTCCCAGTCGATGTCGCTTGACTTGCCGTCCGCCGCCGGATGCGTGGCGCCGATGCCGGAGGTACCGGAGCCGGAAGCGGAACCGGCACCGGTCGTACCGGATGCGCCGGAATCGTCCGATCCGGACCGGTCGCCGGGCAGGATGGGCAGCAGATCGGGATGGGACCACTTCGCGTCGCGGCCTTCGGAGCCTTCCGCGGCGGTGATCATCTCCCACAGTCCGGCCGCCTCGCGCATGCGCTTGGGGCGCAGCTGCAGGCCGAGCAGGCTTTCGAAGGTGCGTTCGGCGGGGCCTCCCATCGCGCGTTCGCGGCGGGTCATCTCGCGCAGCTGCTCGATGTGCGGCAGGTGGGCCATGCCCGCACGCCACACCACGCAATCGACCCAGCCTTCGACCATGGCCAGCAGCGATTCGAGCGAGGCGAGCGCCTCACGCTGTTCGGGCGTGTCCGGAATGCCGACCTTGGTGAGGTTGACCGCATCGGAGATGGACTCGGGGTCCATGGACGTGGCGTCGCGCAGTTGCTCCTCCATCGCGTCCAGGTCGATGGAGATGCCACGCGCGTACTTGCCGATGAGCGCCTCGAAGCGGGGCATCAGCCACGGCACGGAGGCGTACAGGCGGGCATGGGCCATCTCCTGCAATGCCAGATAGGACAGGACCTCGGATTCGGGGATCTTCTCGGTGGCGTTGAACCCGGCGAAGGCGGCCTCGAACGCGGCCTGATCGGCGGCGGACTCGGACGAATCGGCTTGGCCGGCCCCGGCCGGATCGGCGCCGGCGTCGGCCTTGCGGGCGGACGTGAAGCCGATCGGGTTGCCGGAAGCATCGCCGTCGGCCGCACCGGAGGCACCGCTCCCCTGCGTGCCGTCGGTCGTCGTCTCGCCGTTGAGCGCCTTGGCGTATTCGGTTGCGTTCTGTGCGATCAGCGCGCCGGCGGGGTTCTTGGTGAGCGCGATGCCCTGGTCGAAGCTGCCGTGCACCTCGTGGCTCAGGTTGCCGGCCGCGTGTCCCAGCTGCATGGCGAAGGACGTGTTGCCGAGCAGTTTGATGAGCTGGGCCGGATCCTTCATGCCATCCGGGATCGGAATCGGCACCGGGCCGGCGAACATGCCGGCGATCTCACCGTCGCCCAGCATGCCGCCGAGTCGTTCGGAGATCACGGAGGCGAGCGCGTCGTTCATCGATTCGGCCACGGGCGCGGCGAACTTGGCCCACTGGTCGATGGTGCCTTCCACCCATCCGGCGCGGGTGAGCACGTCCGGCTCGCCGGGTGCGGGGTTGAACTCGCAGGCGGTGTCCAGCCAGAGGTTGGCCTCGCTCATCGCGCGGCGCGCGGCCTCGCCCTCGATGGCGGTCACGCTGGAGGCCGAGCCGGCCGCGTTGGCCTGCTGCAGGGCGATGGATTTGGCGAGTTTGACGTTGATGGGCCCCTCCTCCACCGTGCGCTGCATGTCGCCCATGGTGTTGAGGCCGCCGGCCGTGAACGCGGCCATCATCTGCTGGACTTCGGAGGGATCGGGTAGTCTGCCGGGATCCTGGCTCATGAGCTGCTCGCGGATCTCGGCGGGCAGCTGGTTGATCTGCTGCCAGGCCATCTCCCCCTGCACGGGGCCGAAGCACTTGATGAGCCATTCGTGAATCGCGTTGTCGTCCATGCGTATCCTTCTTTGCCGCGGTGTGTTACCCCAAGGTCTGTTACCCCAAGTGTAGGGTCTTCCCGCGCCCGTTCGCCTGCGGCCGAGGATTTTTTCGCGCCGCGCGTCCTGACGGGTTCCGCGCGCGGCTCGTGCAGGACCGTTGCATACACTGTTGGATATGTTTGCACGTCACAGGAATAAACAGTCCGAACAGCCTTCCCGGAGCGGACGGGCCGGAGAAGCCGCGGCCGATGGCCCCGGTGCGCGGGTGGCGCGTTTCCTTGCCGGGTACTGGCGGGATGTGCGCCGGTACGTCACGAGCCGTTCGCCCCGGTATTTCGTCGGCGCGCTGGCCGTGGTCCTGGGCGCGGCGATCCTGCTGCTGCCGAGCCCGTACGTCATCGAGATGCCCGGCCCCACCCAGGACGTGCTCGGCAAGGTCAGGGAGGGGCAGGTGATCGCCGTGTCCGGCAGCGGCGTCGAGACGCACCGTGATTCCGGCAAGCTGCTGCTGGTGACGGTGAGCGCGTCGGGCGTGCCCGGCTACCCGATCATCAACGCGCAGGCCGTATGGGGGTGGGCCAACCCGCATGTGGAGGTCATGCCGCGCGAGGCCGTGGTGCCGGTGGGCCAGACCGCCGACGAGTACCAGAAGAAGGTCGATTCGGACATGACCGGCTCCCAGGATTCGGCGGCCAAGGCCGGGCTCGCGTATATGAAGGCGCATGCGGACGAGCTCGGCATCAGCAAGGCCACGCTGAAGAACCTCAAGGTGACGATGCATGTGGACAGCATCGGCGGCCCGTCCGCCGGCATGATGTACACGCTGGGTCTCATCGACAAGCTCACCCCCGCCGAGGAGACCGGCGGCGAGACCATCGCCGGCACCGGCACCATCGAAGCGAAGGGCAAGGTGGGCAAGATCGGCGGCATCCGGTTGAAGATGCTCGGCGCCAAGCGCGACGGGGCCACATGGTTCCTGGCACCGGAGTCGAACTGCGCGGATGTGGTGGGGCATGTGCCGGACGGGCTGCGGGACGTGAAGGTCTCCACGCTGGACGAGGCGTATCAGGCGCTCGTCGCCATCGGCAGGGGGCAGGCGGACAACCTGCCGCACTGCACCGCGTGAGCCGCACGGATCGCCACCAATATTCGTGGCGAGGATCGCCGCGGGCCGGCCGTGCGTCGAACCTATCGCCCGATCGGCCCGACGCACGGCCGTCGGTCTTTCGCCCCTTCCCCGAACGTCCGGTGTCCACAATCCGAAGGATTTTTCGGTGCCGTTAACGCGATTGTTCGCAGTGGCTTGCTAATGTATCCACTGTGAATCAAACGGCATCACAGAACGCGGAAGAATTCGGTTTCAAGCCTGGAGACATCATCCAGGAATGGCTCTGGGACGACGACGTGGACGATTCCATCCGCGCCGAGATCGAGAAGCTCACCGGCGAGGAGCTCGTGGACGAGGACTATGACTCCGCGGTGGATGGCGTCATTCTGTGGTGGCGCGACGGCGACGACGAGGACGAATTGTCCGACACCATCGTCGATGCGTACGCGGTGCTCGGCGACGACGGCCCGCTGTGGGTGCTGACCCCGAAGCCCGGTCGTCCGGGTGCGGCCAGCTCCTCCACCGTGCAGTCCGCCGCGAAGACCGCCGGCATGAACGCGGCCACTCCGCTGACCGTGGGCCCGGACTGGAACGGCATCCGTCTGCGCGCCTTCGGCAAGGGCCGCTGACTGGTTTTCGCGACCATTTCGCATTATTAGACGTCAAGTGTCGCGTCGGGTCCGCCCATGCGCTATTCTTGACATCCGCGGGCAATTAGCTCAGTTGGTTAGAGCGCCACCTTTACACGGTGGATGTCGGGGGTTCGAGTCCCTCATTGCCCACCCTTCCAGACCGTTGGAACGCCAACGAAATCAAGCCATTCCGACGACCGCCAACTTCTTTTTGCCCACATTTTGACACCTTTTGCAGAAAAATGTGGGCACAATGTGGGCAATGCCACCCACCCTACATGCGCTACAAAAACCGCGAGGGACGACGCTGCTGGGCGCCATAGCCGTCCTTGGTGCGGGCGTAGGACAGGTGCAGCGAATCCTCGGCTCGGGTGATGCCCACGTACATGAGCCGCCGTTCCTCCTCCAGCGTCTCCCCCGGTTCGGGCGCGCCGTACGGCAGCAGGCCCTCGGAACAGCCCGCCAGAAACACATGCTTGAATTCCAGACCCTTGGCCGCGTGGATGGTGGAAATCGTGACGCCCGGATCGTCCTCGAGCTTCAATCCGGTGGCGTCCAGCCCCATGGCCTCCAGCAGCGCACGCTTGGCCGCGGCCTCGCCGGCGAGCGCGGACGACTGCCAACCCGCGTCCTTGCGCACGCGGAACTTGATGCCGGCGGCACGCAGCGCCGCGCCGAACACCGGCTGCTGCGCGTTGATGCGCGTCAGGATCGCGCAGTCGGAGGGCTTGACGCCGGCGGCCATAAGCTTGCGGATGCGTGCCGCCACGCCCTGGGCCTCCTCCACGTCGGTCTCGTACACGGTCCGGCTCACGCGGCGTCCCGGCTCACGCGCCGAAACGAGTTTCAGGTAGTCGTCGCGATTCGGCGCGGCCGCGAGCACCCGGTTGGCGAGGTTCACCACCTCGGGCGTGGAACGGTAGTCGGTGCCGAGATCGATGTCCGCGGCGAGCGGCCCGAATTCGTCCGCGAACCGCAGCAGATCCCAACTGGACGCGCCGGCGAACGAGTAGATGGTCTGCGCCGGGTCCCCCACCACGCACACGTTGCGGTTCATGGCGGCCTTGCCGTCCGGCCCGCCGCCGCCCAGCCACAGGGTCATCAGCCGGTGCTGCAGCGGGGAGACGTCCTGGTACTCGTCCACGGTGAGCCAGCCGATGGTGGAGCGGATCTGCGCCGCCGCCTCGGGGAAGTCGTCCATGATGTGGCATACGAGCAGCAGGATGTCGTCGAAGTCGATTTCGCCGCGGGAGGTCTTCTCCCGCTCATACTCGTCGTAGATGGACTTGAATCGTTCGGCGTCGAGACCAGCGGGCGGCAGATGATTCGCGGCCGCGCACACGCGCACGTAATCCTCGACGGCCACCAGGGAGATCTTGGCCCAGTTGATCTCGGCGAGCACGTCGCGCACGGTGAGCGGATCGACGTCCGACTGCGCGGTGACGTGCATGATGGCGCGGGCGACGGTGTCCCGCTGGTCCTCGATGAGATGAGGGAAAGGCGCCTCGCACACATCCGCCCAGACGCTGTTGAGCTGGTTCAGCGCGGCCGAATGGAAGGTCGCGGCCGTGACCCCGTTGCCAGCCCCCTGCCGCGCGCTGCCGCCGACGCCCAGCCGTTCGAGGCGCACGCGCATCTCGGTGGCCGCCTTGACCGAGAACGTGACGGCGAGCACCCGCTCCGGCTTCCACGCGCCCGTGGCGCAGGCGTAGGCGATGCGCCGCGTGACCGTGCGCGTCTTGCCCGCACCCGCGCCCGCGATGATGCGCACCGGCCCGTTCAGCGTGGTGGCCGCCCGCCGCTGCTGTTCGTCAAGGCCTTCGAGAATCGTCTGCGCCTGTTCCATGCCCTCCATTGTGGCACGCTCCAGCCCGGACCGGGACGGCCTGAGACGCCGCATGCCGCGCAAATGGCTCATTCGATGGTGTCGACCGGCCTTTCCGCGCAAGGCATGTATTAGTGTTAAAGGGTGATGAAACGTAGCAACTATGTGTTGGCGGCGCTGACTTCGGCCGTCCTGCCGAACCTGGCGGTCGCCGGCGTGAGGGAGAGCGCGCAGGCCAGCTCGACCGACGAGGCCAAGGGCATCGATCAGGCCGTGGTGCAGGATGCCTCGGGCCGCCTGTATGACGTATATGCCACCGACACCGCGGCGGGTCGCACCCGTCTGGTCCGTCGCGTGAAGGCCGCGCAGACGCTGGCCGCCGCGCGCGAGCCCGGAGGCCTCGGCTTCGATCTGGACCGCGTGATCGCGTTCGCTCCCGGCGACGTGTCCAAGCCCGGTCAGACGGCCACCGCCCAGGCGTTCAACAAGGACGAGGAGACCGTCAAGGCCACGGCCACCGTGGACACCAGCAAGCCGAGCCCCACCGGTTCGACCACCGTGCTGATCGCCGCCCACCGTGACGGCCAGTCGCGTCCGCTGGATCTGCTGACGTTGGACGACTGCGCTGCGGTGGGCACCGCGCTCGGTGCCATCCACCGCCTCTCCCCCGCGTTCCTGAACGCCGCC
Source organism: Bifidobacterium sp. SO4 (assembly GCF_018555355.1). Taxonomy (NCBI): domain Bacteria; kingdom Bacillati; phylum Actinomycetota; class Actinomycetes; order Bifidobacteriales; family Bifidobacteriaceae; genus Bifidobacterium; species Bifidobacterium sp. SO4. Next base: position 73,005 of record NZ_JAFEJP010000011.1, on the reverse strand, counting down.
AAGTATCCGGTATTCACCACCGGCCAGATCCGCTCGCAACTGACCGCCTGGATCAGGCGTCTGCGCTCGGCCGGTCACGTGCCCACCGAAATCACCAACAGCTGGGCGCGCGTCATCGAGACCGAGGGACTGTGGTCGTTCGCCACCTGCACCGTGCATGGCGGGTTCTCGGACGGCGACTTCCTGTTCTCCGGCTCCACCATCACCGCCGTGACCAACTGGCAGGATATGCAGGTCAACGACCCGGCCCGCGATCTGGCGTGGATCTTCGGCAAGCTGGACGAATCGCACCGCAACGCCGTGCTCGCCGCCTACGGGCGCATGATGGGCTCCCGACTGGACGACCTCATCATGCTGCGCGCCAACCTGTGGCTGCAGATGGAACAGGTGGGCGAGTTCATCCAGGCCATCAACCGCGGCGACAACGACCGCATCATGCAGTTCAAGGCGCAGGTGGAACGTCTTGCGCATCAGCTCGGCATCATCAGCCGGGACACCACGCCGGCGCCGGACGCCAAAGAGGCCAGCGCGCGCGAAACGAAGCCCGGTTCGCCGTCGACCATCACCGTGGGCACGCTGCTGCAGGACGATGAGCGTCGCGGTTCCGGCGCCTCCGGTTCGTCCGTGACCGTGGCCGAGTCCGCCGATGTTTCCGACGACACCCCCGATCCGGATCGCACCGGTTCCGCCGAGATCTCGGCGGCGGGTCAGGTGGGGATGACGCCGGTGGTCGGCTCGTCACCGGCAGCCGACCGCACGGCCGACCATCCGCTGGCCAGCACCCCGCTTGCCGGCGGCTCCCGCCCCGGATTCGGCGGCACCGGTTCGACCAGGCCGCAGCCGTCCCATGCCGCGTCGTCCCCGCATTCCTCGGTGACCATCACCCTCAAGGAACTGCTGGAGATGGACCGTCAGGAGAAGGCCGGCCAGTCGCAGGAATCGCAGGATCCCCAGGAGTCCCGCAACCAGTCCGCCGCGGGTGCTTCGACCGGCGTCAATGGCACCGGCACGACCGGCAATGCCAGCGCGCACGGCCATTTCGGCGGCGGGGGCACCACGCAATCCAACGGCCGCCCGATGTCCCATCCGAGGCCATTGTTCCCGGGACCGGTCAGCCTGCACGGCCCGGTGGCCAACAATGTCCTGATGGACTCCGACGACACCGGCGAACGGTTCTCGCACTCCTCCACCGCGAAGACCACGGTCATTCCGCTGCTGGAACGCGAGGAGCGCGCCCTGCGCGACGCGCACGCCGGACTGGAAGGCTACGACGAGGACGGCAACCCGCTGAGTTCGCCGAGCAGCCCGGCAACGCCGGAGCACACGGACGGGACGCATGACGCGAGCACGCCGGCCGGTGACGGAACCACCGAATCCCAGGATTCCGCGGTTTCCGCCAATGTCACCCCCGATCCCACCGTCACGCCCGCCGACGCCGATATCGATCCGGACGAGACGGGAGACTCGACCCCCGTCTCGGGCACCGCGGAAGAGGCCACGCCGAGCGCGTAACCGTCCGGCACCGCCGCGCGCACGCGGCACAATGGAACCATTGACACACAACCGAACAACCCGCGGCCGCAAGGCCGAAAGCGAGGAGCATTCATGGACATCGAACTGGGCATTCAGAACGTGGCTCGACCGGTGAACTTCAGCACCGACGACTCCGCCGACAAGGTCAGCCAGGTCATCGCGCAGGCCGTCGAGACTGGTACGACCATCGACCTGACCGATGACAAGGGCCGCCGCATCATCGTGCCGGCCAAGGCGCTGGGATACGCCATCATCGGCTCCGAAACACAGCACGCCGTCGGTTTCGGCGCGCTGTGACGCGCGGCTTCCCGTATTTGGCTCCGTTAAACCAAAACTGACGTGCCACCGCTCATTCTTGGCTCCCCTTGTCAGGACATCGCCGTGATGCAAACAGCAGAGCTGTTTGTAGGCGATGTGCGAGACGACAGTCGAGCCAGTGGACTGCGAACGAAGTTCGTCCCTAATTGCAGGATGAGCTGGCCGCGAAGCGGACTGAGGGGTAGTTCGGTGGAACTTGGTTTAACGGATTTTTTTAGGCTCTGTTAAACCAAGATTGACATGAATCCATGTCTGACTACCCCTCAGTCGGCTTCGCCGACAGCTCCCCTGACAAGGGGAGCCGAGAATAAGGGCCATGTCAATCTTGGTTTAACAGAGCCTTTTTTATTTTCGGGACTACCGATACAGCGGCAGCGCGCCGCGACGCACGATTTCGGCGACGGTGTCCTCATCGGTGAGGTTCTCCCCCAGTCCGTTCGGCTTGCCCTTGCCGTGCCAGTCGGATCCGCCGGTGACCAGCAGACCGAAGCGGCGGCACAGCGTCAGCAGCCGTTCGCGTTGTTCGGGCGGATTGCCGCGATGCCACACTTCCAGACCGTCCAAACCCTCCCGCGCCAGCGTCTCGATCTGCTCATCGGAGAGCAGCCGCCGGTTGCGGCTCAGATCGCCGGCGTGGGCGACGAGCACCACACCCCCGGCCTCCTTGACCGCGGCCACCACCTCGTGCGAGGTCGGTGACGGCGTGGGGATGTAGTACTTGGAGGACGAGTTGACGGCATCGGCGAAGGCCTGCGAACGGTTCTCGTACACGCCGGCGCTGACCAGCGCGTCGGCGATGTGTGGTCGGCCTATCGTCGTCTTGCTGCCCTCGCGCACCTGCGCGAGCACGGATTCCCAGGAGATGGGGTAATCGCGCGCAAGCAGTTCGACCATGCGCTGCGTGCGGCGCAGACGAGCCTCGCGGGTGGCGGCGAATAGGTTCACGATATGCGGGCTGGCGGGATCGTACTGGTAGCCCAGCATGTGCACGGACACGTCCTCGTCCGTGGCGGTGATCTCGGTGCCGCGCAGCAGCGGCAATCCCACCCGACGGGCCGCGGCTTCGGCGTCCTGCCAACCGGCGGTGGTGTCATGGTCGGAGATGGATACGCCCTTCAGGCCGAGCGCCTTCGATTGCTCGGCGAGCGTGGCAGGTGTCTCCGTGCCGTCGGAGAAGACGGTATGGCAATGGATGTCCCATCCGGTTGCGGGCGGCGCCACAGGCATCACGTATCCAGTCATACCTTTTATCGTAACCCGTTTCGCCGGCGTTTCCCGTTCGGACAGGCCGCATGACAACCGCAGACGCTACGCTGGAGCGCAGCATCCATATTCAGGGGGTAGGTATGAGCAGCAACGCGACCGTTGGACAGAAGCACGCCGACGTTTCCGGTACCGGGGAGCCGCAGACCGCGGCAGGCTCCGGGAACACGACGGGACTTTCGGGATGGCGTCACGGCGCAACATGGACGTACCTCATTATGCTGATCGCCTCCGCCGTGGCACTGGGTACCTCGTTCATCCTGTCCGCGGAGACGCTGCAGCTGGCCCGCAACCCCTCCGCCTCGCTCGGTTGCGATGTGAACGCGGTGATCTCCTGCTCCACGGTGGCCCAGTCCTGGCAGGCGGAGATCGTGAAGTTCGGCGGACTGTCCTATCCGAACGCCTTCTTCGGCATCGCGGCGGAAAGCGTGTTCGTGACCATCGCGGTGATCGGTCTGGCGCGCGTGCGCGTGCCGCGCTGGTTCGCCGCCTGCACCTGGCTGGGCGGGCTTGCGGCGCTCGCGTACTCGTATTGGCTGAGCACGCAGTCGCTGTTCGTGATCCACGCGCTGTGCCCGTGGTGCCTGACGCTCATGTTCTCCACCACCATCCAGTTCATGGCGCTGAGCCATGCGACCGTGGCCGTACAGGGACTGCCGGCCGGCAAGGACGGCGAGGTTCCCGCCGGATTGGCGAAGTACTACCGGCTCAACATCGACCTGATGATTGATGTGCTGTGGATCGTGGCGATCGTGGTGCTCATCCTCGTGACCGAGGGCGCGGCGCTGTTCGCGTAGTCGATTGCTCCGGATTGCCTCGCGGCACCGGCAGCACAAAGGTAATGGCTCTGTTGCACCAAGATTGACATGGCCCTTATCTTGGCCCCCCTTGTCAGGGGAGCTGTCGGCGAAGCCGACTGAGGGGTAGTCCAATGGGATTCATGCCGATCTTGGTGCAACAGAGCCAAGGTAATAAACATCGGGCGGCCTTTTGGGGCCGCCCTTTCGTTTACAGCAACGTCACGTCGGCGACGAGCGTGGCCGAACCGGTCAGACGCACGTCATGGTCGGTCACGTCCACGCGCAGGGTGCCGCCGCGCACGGTGATGTCCCAGTGGTCGATGCCGGTCTTGGACCGCAGCACGATGCCCGTGGCGCACAGGCCGGTGCCGCAGGAGAGCGTCTCGCCGCAGCCGCGCTCGTTGACGCGCATCGTGGCCTCGCCCACGCCGGTGTTCTCGTCGATGTCGTCGATACGCACGAACTCCACGTTCTGATCGGATTCGATGATCGGACGGACCTCGGGCTTGGTCACGAGATCCAGGTCCTCGACGCGGGGCAGCGTGGCGAAGGCGTCCTCGATCACCGCCACCACATGCGGGTTGCCCATGTCCACGAACGTGCCGTGGGCCGAGCCGGCGGTGCCGGGAATGGTGACCTCGTAGGCGTCCTGTTCGCCGATATGCCACTGACCCATCTCGACCTGGAACACGTTGGCTCCGTACGGCTTCATGTTGCCGCGGGGCGTGAGGATCTTCACGCCGGCGCGCGTGCCCAGGCGGAACGGTTCGGTGGAGTCGGCCACGCCCATGCGCTGGGCGAACAGCGTGATGGCGCGCGTGCCGTTGCCGCACATCTCCGCCAGCGAGCCGTCGGCGTTGCGGTAGTCCATGAACCACTTGGCGCCGCCCGCGAGCGCGTCCGAGATCTGGTCGTCGCTCAGGTCGGAGACGAAGTCGGGGCGGGTCAGACGGATGAGGCCGTCGCCCCCGATGCCGAAGTGGCGGTCGCACAGGAAGCGGACCTCCTCGGGCGTGGGTTCGAATTTGCCGGAGCGGTCGAGATAGACCACGAAATCGTTGCCGGTGGCGTGTGCCTTGGTCACTTGTTGCGGAAGACTCATGGCTTACAGAGTACTCTGGTAGTGACACAACACAGGGAGGAATCAGGCATGAGTTCTTTGGCTCCGATTGGCGTGTTCGATTCGGGCCTCGGCGGCATTTCAGTGGTACGTCAGATCGTCCGGGACATGCCGGCCGAGCATGTGCTGTATTTCGGCGATTCGGCGAACGCACCCTACGGTACCAAGACGCCGGAGCAGGTGCGCGCGTTGAGCTTCTCCATTGTGGAGCGCTTCGTGGAGCGGGGAGTCAAGGCCGTGGTCATCGCCTGCAACACCGCCACCTCCGCTGCGGTCAATGAGCTGCGCGAGCATTACGACATTCCGATCATCGGCATGGAGCCGGCGCTGAAGGTGGCCTGCGACCGCGGCGACGTGCCGTCCGATCCTCATCACATCCCGCAGCGCGTCATCGTGGCCGCCACTCCCCTGACGCTGCGCGAACGCAAGTTCGCCAGGCTCATGGAGCGGTTCGATTCCGACAACGAAATCTACAAGGAGCCCTGCCCCGATCTGGTGGAGATCGTGGAGTCCGGCCGGCTTGCCGACCATGACCTGGTGATGCGCACGCTGCACGGGTACTTCGACCAGTACGACCTGAATCGTATCGACTCGGTGGTGCTCGGATGCACGCATTTCGTGTTCTACCGTGATTACTTCCGTGAGCTGCTGCCGGAACGCGCCGCGATCATCGACGGCAACGAGGGCACGGTCCGCCACCTCGGCGTGGTGCTGGAGTCGCTGGGCCAGCTGGCCCCGGAGGGCGCGGACGGCGGCGTGGAACTCGCCAATTCCGACCCGTCCGAGCGTATTACCGCACTTTCACACGACTTGCTCAACCGGTAGGCCTCGCGGTCCGGGCTTGTCCAGTCGGCGCGCGTAAGCTCGAATCCATTAGCCAACGTAGGGGTTTCGTTACAGAGGGGGTAGTCATGGCAGTCAAGTCCGCGATGATCGATGTGGGCGGCGGATTCCGTGCGATTTTCGGATGCGGTGTGATGGATCGCATGCTCGAGGACGGCATCGATGTGGACATGTGCTACGGCGTCTCCGCAGGCGCGGCCAACATGACCTCGTTCATCGCCCGCCAGCACGGCCGCAACCACACGTTCTACACCAAGTACGCCTTCCGCAAGGAGTACGCGAGCGCGGAAAGCTACTTCAAGAACCACAACTTCGCCAATCTCGATTACATCTACGGCACGCTAAGCAACCATGACGGCGAATACCCGGTGGATTTCGAGGCGTTCGAGGCCAATCCCACCGGATTCACGGTGGTGGCCTGCAACGCGGAGGACGGTTCGACCAAGTACTTCGACAAGTCGCGCATCCATTTCGACGACTTCGACGTGGTCAAGGCGTCCTCAGCGGTGCCGGTTGCATGTGAGCCGTATGTGGTGGACGGCGTGCCGTATTACGACGGCGGCATCGCCGATCCGGTGCCGGTGCAGAAGGCGCTGGACGACGGCTATGAGAAGGTGATCCTGATTCTCTCCCGTCTGCGTGACGAGGTACGCCAGCAACGCAAGGACCTCGCGCCCGCCCGCATTCTGGAGCGCACGTACCCGGCGGCGGCCGAGCGTCTGCGCGAGCGGTACAAGACCTACAACGACGAGATCGAGCTCGCCAAGCGCTATGAGGAGGAAGGCCGCGTGCTCATCCTGGCACCGGAGGACCTGTACGGCCTCAATACGTTGAAGAAGAACTTCGAGGGCCTCGAAATGATGTACCGCAAGGGGTACGCCGCCGCCGAGGCCATCCCCGAGTTTCTGGCCGAATAGTCTCCTTAGCCCTGTCAAACCAAGATTGGCATGCCTTATTCTTGGCTCCCCTTGTCAGGACATTGCCGTGAAGCAAACACCAGAGCTGTTTGTAGGCAATGTGCGAGACGACAGTCGAGCCTAACAGAACGCGAACGAAGTTCGTCCTCAATTGCAGGAGAGCTGTCACCATAGGTGACTGAGGGGTAGTTTCTCATTCCTTTGGCGAGACTACCCCTCAGTCGGCTTCGCCGACAGCTCCCCTGACAAGGGGAGCCAAGTGGGGGGACTACTACTTGCCTGAATTCACGTCGGAGGCGGTGAGCATGGCCTTGGTGACCTGCTCGTACAGATCCTGGTAGCCGCCCGGCGTGGAGGCCGGCAGCACCACGGTCTTGGCGTTGCCGGATTCGGACAGGGACCGCATCACGTCAAGGTACTGGTTGAACAGCACCACGTTGTTCACGTCGTTGATGCTCATGCCCACGGCCTGCAGGCTCTTGATCTGATCCACGATGCCGTTGGCGATCTCACGACGGTAGTTGGCCTGGCCTTCACCCTGCAGACGGGTCTTCTCGGCCTCGGCGGCGGCCTGCGTCTCGATCTGGATGCGCTGGGCCTCGGCACGCTGGCGGGTGGCCTCCTTCTCACGCTGGGCGGCGTTGATGGAGTCCATCGCGTTCTTGACCTGCGGCGAGGGGTCGATGGCGGTGATCAGCGTCTTGACCACGGTGAAGCCGAATCGGCTCATCTCGTTGCCCACGGTCTTCTGCACGTCGGAGGCGACATCGTCCTTGCGGGCGAAGGCGTCGTCCAAGGTCAGCGCCGGGATGGCGGAACGCAGCGCGTCCTCCATGTAGCTCCTCAGCTGCCCGGCCGGGTCGCGCAGTTCGTAGTAGGCGGTGGCCACGTTCTCGGGGTTCACGCGGAACTGGGTGGAGGCCACCACGGTGACGAACACGTTGTCCAACGTCTTGGTCTCCAGCTGCACGTTGAGCTGGTTCACGCGCATGTTGGTCTTCATGGCGATGCGATCCACGAACGGAATCCTCATGTGGATGCCGGCGAACTGCACCTTCTGGAACTTGCCGAATCGTTCGATGATGTACGCCTGTTGCTGCGGCACCACGAAGATGGCGGCAAACAGCAACAGGATGATGATAATGAGCAGGATAAGCAGCAATAGCATGGTCCCTCCGAAAACAGCCACAATAGACGACATCGAAAGCCCCCTTTCAACAAGGGCCAAGCACGGCCTTCCTTGAGCCGTGACCCAACATATTCCATGCTACCAGCGCGAAGGCCGGCCGGACAGGTGGGTACGCAGGCGTTTACCGGCTGTTCAGCGAAGGAATCGGCGGATGCGATTCAGTATGCGCCGGCTATGGCCTGATCGAGATCGGCGATAAGATCGTCCGCCGACTCCAGTCCGATGGACAGGCGGATCAGATTGTCGCTGACCCCGGCCGCGATCCGGGCGTCCATGGGCACCTCGCGGTGGGTGATGTGCGCGGGGTCCACGATCAGCGAACGCGCGTCGCCGATATTCGGGATGTAGGAGAAGAGCCGGGTGCCGTCGATGATGCGACGCACGTTGTCGGCGCTGCCGTCCACCAGGAACGAGAGGATCTGGCCCACGCCGCGCGGGAAGTACTTGCCCACCAGGTCATATTGGGGCGTGTATCCGAGGCCGGAGTAGTTGACCTTCATCACATGCGGGCTGCGGGTCAGGTGTTCGGCGATGCGACGGGCGGAGTCGACCTGCTGGCTCACGCGCTGGGGCAGCGTCTCTAGGCCCACGAGCGACAGATAGGCGTTGAAGGGGCTTGCCACCGCGCCGAACGTGCGCAGGTACTTGATGCGGATGCGTTTGATGAACGCGGCCGCGCCGAACTTTTCGGCGAAGCTGTGCCATTCGCCGGCGCGGTCGTCGCTGATGACCTGCTGGCGTGCGGTGAATTGCGGGAACCGGCCGTTGGCCCAGTCGAACCGGCCGCCGTCGATGATGGCGCCGCCGATGGCGTTGCCATGTCCGGTGATGCCTTTGGTGGTGGAGTGCACGACGATGTCCGCGCCGAAACGGATGGGATTGAGCAGGTAGGGCGTGGGAACGGTGTTGTCCACGATCAGGGCGACACCGTGCGCGTGGGCGAGTTCGGCGAGCGGCTCGATGTCGAGGAGTTCGGTGGACGGGTTGGCCACGGTCTCGGCGAAGATCGCGCGGGTGTCCGGACCGATTTTGGAGGCGACCTCGTCCAGGTCGTTGATGTTCCTCACGAAGTCGGTGTGGATGCCGAACTGCGGCAGGAAGTCGCCGAGCGCGTCCACGCTGGCGCCGTACAGGTTGGTGGGGGCGATGATGCGGCCGCCGCCCTCCCCCGCGCACATGAGCGCATAGCTGACGGCCGCCATGCCGGAGGCGAGGGCCACCGCGCCGACGCCGCCTTCGAGCGCGGCGAGACGCTTCTCCAGGGCATCCACGGTCGGGTTGGCCACACGCGAGTATTCGAACCCGTCGATGAGCCCACCGGCGAGCGCGTCGCCGCGCACGGCGTTTTCGAGGCCGAACGCGGCCGAGGCGTAGATGGGCGGCACTGCCGCATGCCCGTGGTCCAGCGGTTCGTACCCCGCGTGAATGGCTTTCGTAGCGAAATCGTTGTCCATGGGCGTGCGGAATTCCTTTTTGTGATGCGGTACGGTCGGTCACGGCCGTGCCGTCGGTGTGTGCGGCTGGGTGGCGGTTCGGGCTCAGGCGAAGATGCCGGAGGTGATCTGGCTGAAGATGTCGGACTCGCCGTGGCGTTCGAGGTAGCGCTCATAGGCGATGTCGAAGGCCTGTCCCAGATCCTCGATGAGATCGGCGGCGTCCTCGATGCCGATGGCGAGGCGGACCAGTTCGTCGGTGATGCCGACCTTGAGTCGTTCCTCGCGCGGCAGTTCGAAGTGCGTCATGCGACAGGGCAGCTCGGCGAGCGACTCGACCGCGCCCAGGGAGACGGCCAGACGGAAGACCTGAAGGTTGTTGAGCACGTCGGCCGGATCCACGCCGGGCACGACCTCGAAGCTCAGCACGCCGCCGGCTCCGCGCAGTCCCTTGGCGGCCAGTTCCCGGTCGCGGCCGGGAAGGCCCGGATAGTTCACGGTCTTGACCAGCGGATGGGCGAGCAGGTACTGGGCGATGGCCTTGGCGTTTTCCTGCTGGCGGTCCATGCGCAGGGCGAGCGTCTGGATGCCGCGACGGACCGCGTCGCATTCGGTGGGGGCGAGCACGCCGCCGAAACGGTTCTGCGCGAAGTAGACGGCCTTGCCGATTTCCTCGCTCAGGGTGACCACGAGTCCGGCGTTCACGTCGGAATGTCCGGCGAGGTACTTGGTGGCGGAGTGGATGACCACGTCCGCGCCCAGGTCGAGCGGACGCTGCAGGTACGGGGTCACGAAGGTGTTGTCCACGATGGCGACGGCACCGTGCTTGTGGGCGATGTTGGCGATGAGCCGCACGTCGTTGACGTCGAGCAGCGGATTGGTGAGGACTTCGAAATAGACGGCCTTGGCCGCGGGGATGCCCTGCTGCGGATCGCCTGCGACGGCGGTTTCCAATGCCTTGGCGTCGTGCGTGTCCACCGCCTCGAAGATGAGGCCGCGGTCGGCGAAGTATTCGTGGAACAGCGAGTAGGTGCCGCCGTAGATGTTCTTGCCCACGATGATGCGGTCGCCGGGCTTGAAGATGGAGAGGACGGCGTGAATGGCGGCCAGACCCGAGGCGAAGGCGAAGCCGCGTGCGCCGTGTTCGAGCTGGGCGATCTGGCGCTCGAGGAAGTCGCGCGTGGGGTTGCCGCTGCGCGCGTAGTCGTAGCGGGGCATCGCATCGACCTTCTCGAAGGCATATGTCGTTGAGGTTGTAGATCGGCGGGTTCACGGCTCCGGTGGTGTTGTCCCCAACCGGCAGTCCGTGGACGAGCTGAGTGTTGAACCTGGTCATTGCGCACCTCCCTTACGGTGTTTCCTTGGCGCCATGTCTGATTGCGGGGACTCTCCCCACGGGGCACGATTACGACAGTAATGCAAAACGCCGGCCCGCAGGCCGGCGTCGTTATATGTGTTGGTTATGGGAGGCTATGCGCCGCTCGATCAGAGCTCTCCGCCTTCCACCACGATCTCGTCGGGGTTGACCTCGTCGCCGTAGACGGGTTCGAGGGTCTGCTCGTAGTCCTTGTGGAAGAAGTTCTCGTCGCCGAGCTTGACGATTTCCTCGTTCACGAAGTCGAGCAGCTCCTTGTTGCCCTTCTGCACGGCGGGGGCGATGGTGTCGTCGTCGCCCAGGTGGGTGATGCCGACCTTGAAGCCCTTGTTGGCCTTGGCCCAGGCGAGCACCTCAGTGTTGTCGGTGGAGAAGGCGTCGCCACGGCCGTCAAGCAAGGCGTTGTAGGCGTCGGCGTACTGGTCGTACTTCTGGAGCTTGACGTTCGGGGCGTTCTTCTCGAACCAAGTCTCGGCGGTGGTGCCCTTGGCGATGATCAGGGTCTTGCCGTCCAGCTGGCTCACGTCGGTGATCTGCGCATCCTCCGGGGAGACCACGCCGAGGGCCACCTTCATGTACGGCTTGGCGAAGTCGACCTTCTCGGCGCGTTCGTCGGTCACGGTGAAGTTGGCGAGCACCAGATCCACCTTGTTGGAGGTGAGCACGTCCACGCGGGCGGCCGGGTCCACGGAGGTATATTCGACCTCGACGCCCAGATCCTTGGCCAGGCGCTCGGCGAAGACGATGTCGTAGCCCTGGTACTTGCCGTCCTGATCCACGTAGCCGAACGGGGCCTTGTCGGAGAAGACGGCGATCTTGATCTTGCCGCTCTTCTTGATCTCGTCCAGGCTGCGGGCCTTGGCGTTGGCGTCGGAGCTGGAGGAGGTGTCGGAACCGGAGGACGCGGTATCGCTTGGGGTGGCGGCGGACGGGCCGCATGCGGCCACGGACACGGCCATCATCAGGGCCGCGCCGGTAGCGACGATCGTTTTCAGTGCGCTGCCAATCTTGATGGTCATTGGCGGTTTCCTTCTCTTCTTGTGGTTGGTTGTTGGGATGGTAGGTCTGTTTTCGGAAGGCGGGCAGCGGAATCACCGAGGCCCGCGGCCCGTCACTCGAATTCGAACGTGCGCAGGAACTGACGGGCGCGTTCGGTTTCGGGGTGGGCGAAGAAGGCGTGCGCGTCGTGCGATTCCTCCACGATATGGCCGCCGTCCAGCAGGATCACGTGGTCGGCGATGGCGCGGGCGAACTGCATCTCGTGGGTCACGATGAGCATGGTCTGTCCGGCTTTGGCCAGTTCCAGGACCACGTCGAGCACCTCGCGCACCATTTCGGGGTCGAGGGCCGCGGTGATCTCGTCCAGCAGCAGCACCTCCGGGTGGAGGATGAGTGCGCGGCAGATGGCCACACGCTGGCGCTGGCCGCCGGAGAGCTCATGCGGCCAGGCGTCCTTGCGGTCGGCGAGGCCCACGCGCTCCAGGAGCTTCAGCGCCTCGGCCTCCACTTCGGCCTTGTCGCGCTTCTGCACGAGCAGCGGGGCCATAGTGATGTTGCCGAGCACGGTCTTGTTCGGGAACAGGTCATAGCTCTGGAACACCATGCCGATGCGCGTGCGCAGCTCGCTGGAACGGTTGGAGCGGCCGGCCTTTTCGGTGCCGGGGCGGCCTTCGTCGATGACCTTCTCGTTGATGGAGATCGTGCCGCCCTGAATCGGTTCGAGGCCGGCGATGGTGCGCAGCAACGTGGATTTGCCGGAGCCCGAGGGGCCGAGCACCACGAGCACCGTGCCGTGCTCCACCTTGAAGGAGATGTCGTTGAGCACGGGCTTGTCCGCGTTGGCGTACTGCTTGACCAGGTGCTTGACCTCGAAGCCCTTGCAGTCGGAAACGGCGGACGGGCCCGCGGTTTCGAACGCGGCGACCGCCTCGGTGGATCGGGCCTGCGGCTTCTGCCCCGCCTGCACGGTTCGTTCGGTTCGCTCAGTCATGCGACCACCTCTTTTCCAGACGGCGGGCCACGATGGACAGCGGCCAGCACACGATGAAGTACATGAAGAAAATGGCTCCGTAGATCCATAGGGTTCCGGTCGGATACTGGAACCGGTTCGCGTCGATGATCTGCTGGCCCACCTTGATGACCTCGACCACGCCGAGCAGCACGGCCAGGGACGTGGTCTTGACGATACGGGTGGCCAGGTTCACGCTCGCGGGCAGAAGCCGGCGAATGGCCTGCGGCAGAATCACGCGGGAGAAGGTCTGCCAGGGGCTCAGGCCCAGCACGTAGCTGGACTCGTACTGCACCTTGGGGATCGACTGCAGCGCGCCGCGCACCAGATCGCCGAGCTCCGCGCCACCCCAGAGGATGAATACGAGCACGCAGGCACCGGTGGCGTCGAGGTTCCAGTCGAACCAGCGGGCGAAGCCGTAGTAGGCCAGGAACAGGAGCGCCAGCTGCGGCATGATGCGGATGAAGTCGAGGTAGACGCGCATGATCGCACGCACCACGGGGTTCCTGAGCGTCATCAGCCAGCCGACCAGCAGGCCCACCGGGATGGACACGCCCACGGACACGCCGGCGATCCAGACCGTGACCCACAGGCCCTGCAGCAGACGGGGGAAGACGCCGGGCTGGAGGAGAATTTCAGCGCCGTGCATAGTCGAACCTCCTCTCCAGCCAGGTACCGAGGATGGAGATCGGCAGCAGGATCACCAGGTAGGCCACCACCAGCATGAACAGCGATTCGTAGGTGCTGTAGTACATGCCGATAAGGTCCTTGGCCATATACATCACGTCCGCAAGGGCGATGGCGGAGACCACGCTCGACTCCTTGAACAGGAAGATCACGTTGGCCACGAGTCCGGGCACCGCGGTGGAGATGGCCTGCGGCAGCACCACGCGGGTGATGGACTGCACCGGGGTCAGTCCCAGCACGTAGGCGGTCTCGCGCTGCACCTTGGGCACCGATTCGAGTCCCCCTCGCATGGCCTCGGCCATGTAGGAGCCGCCCAGGAAGCCGAGTCCCACGATGGCGCAGGTCTCGGCGGACCAGACCACGCCCAGCTTGGGCAGGCCGAAGTACAGGAAATACAGCTGCACCAGCAGTGGGGTGTTGCGGCTCAGCTCGATGTACGCACGCACGATCTGCCGGGCCACCGGGACTCGCGCGATCTCCACGCCGGCGCATACCAGTCCCACCGCGATGGCGAGCAGGATGCCGAACACGGAGATGAATACGGTCATCACGGTGCCGTTGACGAAGAAGGGTGCGTAGCGCTGCACGAACGACCAGTCAAACGCCATGGACGCACTCCTTTCCCTTCGGTTCTCTCATGTCTTTCGTCTTTATGTCTTCTGATGTCTCTCGGTTGCGTTCGTATGCGCTGCCGATGCTCCGTTTGCGACGCCGCCGGGCGGGGTCTGCAAGTCTCGAAGGGATATCGTTCGCGTACGATTCGGGGGCCGAACAATCCGTTCCAGCCCCCGTTGGTTATCGTAGAGTATCACAACGCGCAACGGTGCCGTCTGGCTATAGAGGTTGGTTATAGGGTCTTATTTGCGGCGGCGTTTCAGGGTTTTCGGGCCATCTCGGTTTCACAGGGCATCGGCTGGGATGCGCTACCAGCGGAACCGGTTGCGCCGCACGCCCTGGACCGAGGCGAACGTGTGTCAGCCGATGCGCATCGACAAGCGTACGCAACGGGCGACCGGTCGGGCATGGGCCTGTCAGCGGCGAACATGGGCGGACTACACTGTGGAGACATGAAGATTTCCAAGGCTTTGACCCGGTTGAGGGGTCCGCAAACCACTCCGGTGTTCGTGCTGCTGCACGGTTGGGGTTCCAACGAGTACGATCTGCCCGATCTATTGAATTACTGCGGTGCCGGTTCGTCCGACTATGCCAGCCTGCAGGCACCCATCGCCTATGGCATGGGATACACGTGGTTTGGTGACTGGGCGCACGAGGGCGTGCCGGAGGGCGACTCGCTGGACAGGCAGGCGCTTGAGGCGGCGCAGGCCATCGATGCCTGGGTGGCGGAGAACATCCCCTCGGACCGTCCGGCGGTGACTATGGGATTCTCGCAGGGCGGTCTGCTGGCATGCCATCTGCTGCGCGTGAATCCGAAGCGCTATGCGGCCGCCGTGTCCTGCTCGGGATGGCTGGCTCCCGGACCGGTCACCGGTGATACCGAGCTGGCTTTACTCAAGCCGCCGGTGTTCTACGGCCATGGTGCCATCGATGACATTTTCCCGAAGGCGGACGTGGCGGCCATGGGCGAGTTCTGGCGCGGGCATGGCACGCTGACCGAGCAGGTCTATCCCGGTATGGCGCATTCCATCAATATGCCCGAAATGCGCGATATCCAACGCTTCCTGGAGTCCAACGGCTTTGTTCGTCCGCAGATCTGGTAGTCGGTAGCATCACGATGATGGCAAGCCGTCACAAATCTTGCCATCATCGTGATGCGGCCGGTTCCGTCACTCCCCTCAGTCGGCTCCGCCGACAGCTCCCCTCAAAGAGGGGAGCCGCTATCAGCCACATAACCAATATCGTCAACTATGCCGTGGCGTAGTCGAGGTGCTTGAATTCGGGGACTTTGTACCATTTGACGGGGTAGCCGGCGCCGTGGGCGCAGAAGACCGAGTCGGGGGTGTTGTCCAGGTCGGATTCGGGGTCGTAATGGGCTTCGCGGATGACCTCGTCCTCGTTATGGCAGGGTCGGTAGCCGCCGAAGGTGGCGGAGAAGCGGCCGTGGCCGTGCGTGTACTGGTTCACGTCCATGGCGTAGTCACGCATCTCGGCAACCGGTGCCAAGCCTTCGATCACCGCATAGTCACCGTCCATGACGGGAGATTCGAAGGTGCCGCTCATCCGTTGTATGTCGCTCATGGCGCGACCGATCATGTCCGCGGGCACTTCGAGACGGAACCAGTACCACGGTTCCAGCAAACGGCAGTTGCCCGCGCCGGACGTGTCCGGCCGCTCCTCCACCGGCGTTGCAGGATGCCCGCTGACTCCGGCTCGCAGCTCCATGAGTCCCTGACGAATCGCCCGGTAGGTGGCCTGGCGGAAGTCACCGCCTTCGGTGTGCTTGAGATGAGCCTTGCCCGCCACCAGCGTCATCGTGATGTCGGCGAGCGGCGAGCCGGTCAGTACGCCAAGATGCTCGCGCTCGGTCAGATGGGTGAGGATGAGCCGCTGCCAGTTGCGATCCAACTCGTTCTCCGACAACGCGGACTTGACTCGGATGCCGCTGCCCGGTTCGCCTGGTTCAAGCAGGATATGCGCTTCGGCGTAGTGCCGCAGCGGTTCGAAATGTCCCACGCCTTCGATGGGCGCGGTGATGGTCTCGCGGTACAGGATGGAGCCCTGGCCGAATGCCACATCCAATCCGAACCGGTCATGCAGCGTCTGCTGGATGATCTCCAGCTGCACCGCACCCATCAATTGCACATGGACTTCGGCCAGACGTTCCACCCACACCACATGGAGCAGCGGATCCTCATCCTCCAGCTCGTGCAACGCGCGCATCACCTTGTGCAGGGTCAGGTCGTCGAATCGAGGACGCGGAGATTCGGGAGACGATTCCCCGGCATCGGTTTCGACGCTCTTGCCATCCCGGTCGTCACGGGAAGCGGAATCCCCATCCCGAGCCACGTCGGAGGCTCCGTTCCCTTTGGATGTGCCACCGGAATCACTGGGCTTCCGTCCTTCAGCCACGGCTTCCTCCGCCGCATCCGCCGGTAGGACGGTATAGGTCAGCACCGGCTGCAGGGCAGG
Source organism: Bifidobacterium sp. SO4 (assembly GCF_018555355.1). Taxonomy (NCBI): domain Bacteria; kingdom Bacillati; phylum Actinomycetota; class Actinomycetes; order Bifidobacteriales; family Bifidobacteriaceae; genus Bifidobacterium; species Bifidobacterium sp. SO4. The sequence goes on along the minus strand of NZ_JAFEJP010000011.1, from coordinate 56,432 downwards.
CGACTCGGCATCCGGCTCCGCACCCAATCCCTCACCGGGGAAGGTGCGGGTCAGACCGGTCACCGCGCATACCGCGCCGGCAGGCACTTCGGTGACCGTCTCGAATTTGGCGCCGTTGTACACGCGCACCTGGTCGATCTTCTCCGATTCGCCGTCGACGTCCACCATCTCCTTGGCCTTCAGCGTGCCTCCGGTCACGCGCAGCCAGGTCATGCGGTTGTGCTGTTGGTCGTGCGCGATCTTGAACACACGGGCTCCGAAGGATTCCGACCACTGTGGTTCGGATGCGAACGTTTCCAGGCCATCCAGGAATTCCTCGACGCCCTCAAGTTTCAGCGCCGAGCCGAAGTAGACCGGGAACAGGCGACGTGCGGCGATCATCGCACGGATGCGTCCCACGCTGAGTGTGCCGGATTCCAGATATTCGTCCATCGCCCGCTCATCCAGGGTGGCGATGTCCTCGACGGACTCCCCCAGCGGCACCCGCGCATCATCGGAGACGGCCTCGCAGGCCGGCAGCGGGAACACCGCGTCACTCAATCGCGCGCGCAACTGGGCCAGTACCGCTTCACGGTCGAATCCTGCGGCGTCGCATTTGTTGACGAAGATGAACGTCGGTACGTCGTACCGGGCCAGCAACCGCCAAAGCGTCTCCGTGTGCCCTTGCACGCCGTCCGTGCCGGAAACCACCAGAATCGCGTAATCCAAAACGCGCAGAACCCGTTCGGTTTCGGCGGCGAAGTCCACGTGTCCCGGCGTATCAAGCAGGGTCAGCTGCATCGAGCCGTGTTCCACCAGCGCCTGATGCGCGAAGATGGTGATGCCACGGGCCTTCTCCAATGCGTTCGTGTCCAGGAAGGCGTCGCCGTGATCCACGCGGCCGAGCTTGCGGATTTCGCCGGTCCGGTACAGCAGCGCCTCGGACAACGTGGTCTTGCCAGCGTCCACATGCGCCACGATGCCCGCCACAATCCGTTTCATCACGAACTCCTCCCCGCCGGTCTTCTGCCGTTTCCATGCTGAATACCCAATATATCCGCACCTTTTCGCGAGGGAATAATTTTACCGGCCGGCGGGTCTGCCGGTAGAATGAGTCACCGAACATCGAGACCGTCGAGCCAATGCGAGGAGTAACCGTGACCACTGCCGGCATCACCGTTTTCGGCCAGCCTTCCGATTCCATGCGAGACGCCGGAGAGTCACCCACGCTGGATGCCGCGGGATTCCCGTCCGATTACGTGACCCTCGATCTGGAGACCACCGGCTTCTATCCGAACAGTTGCGCCATCACCGAAATCGGCGCCGTCCGCGTGCGGGACGGCAGGATCGTGGACCAGTTCCAGCAGCTCATCAACCCACTGCGCCCGATTCCGCGCCAGATCACCGCGTTGACCGGCATCAGCGATGCGATGGTCGCCGACCTCGATCCCATCGACGAAGTGCTCCCCCGCTTCATCTCATGGCTCGGCAAACCCAAGACCAACGCCGTTCCCGAACCGATCGTGGGTCATAACGTGAGCTTCGACCTGCGGTTCCTGGATTACAACACCCGCCGAATCGCCGGTTCGGGTTTCGCCTGCACGGATTACGACACCATGCAGATCAGCCGCACGCTCTTCCCCGAGCAGCGTCATCATCGTCTGGCCGATCTCATCGTACGGTTCGGTATCGCGGACAACGAGGAGCATCGGGCGTTGAGCGACGCCATCCAGACCCAGGAATGCTTCGAATGGATGCGTCGGTACATCGCCGCGCATCATGAGACGAGCCGACTTGACTGGCGTCCGGTGGCGGCCAAGTCCAGCACGCCGATCCTGCATCAGCAGCTGGTGATCCGGTAGGTTTCGGCAACCGAGCAGACATACGACAATGCGCCGGGTCATCGGATTGGTTCGATGACCCGGCGCATGCATCATGCCGACGCTGATGTCGGACGGCAATGTCGGACGTGAGAGTCAGCCGCGTTTGGCGACCAGTTTCTCGGCGTCCTCGGTAAGGGCTGCCATGATGGCGTGCTGCGATTCCTTGACGTACTCGAATCCGTTGGCGGCGGCGAACGCCTGCTTGGTCTGCGGATCATAGGAGACGGCCTTGGTCACATGCGCGATGGCGACCAACACGTTCGGCCATTGCGAGTCGGGCGCGTCGTTGCCGAGTTCGGCGTAGAAACGAATGGTTTCCACGTCATTGGGGTTGGCACCATTGCCTGGAGCGGACTTCAGAGCCTCAACGATGCCACCCAGGTACTGCTTCATCGGATACTTGGTTGGAATGCTCATACCTTTTACGGTAGGAGCGCCGACCCCGATTGTGAAGCGTCGCAGGCTGTTTTTACCGTAGGAACAATCACTAGGATATATAGACACAATGGCGTGATTCGTATAGCAAGCCCGAGGTGCGGCCAATCGGACCAATACGACGGAAGGGCCGCCGGGAAATCATGCATCCCGGCGGCCCTTCCTCAACCAACGTCATCCGACGTCACCGCACAGTCACGGTCATGGCAAAACCATCACAGGCCGTATTCCTTGGCGATGACGGACCACAGTTCATCGGCGGCGCGGTTGATATCGTCGTTGACGATGGTCACGTCGAATTCGCCCTCGGCGGCAAGCTCCACCTTGGCGGTCTCCAGCCTCTTAGCCACCTCGGCCTCGGATTCGGTGCCGCGGCCCTTAAGACGGCGGACCAGCTCGTCGAAGCTCGGCGGTGCGATGAACACGTACACCACGTCCACACCGAGTTCCTTCGCACGTTCCTTGATGCGGCGCGCACCCTGCAGGTCGATCTCCAGCACGGTGGGGACGCCTTCGGCCAGATGCTCCTGCACCGGCTTGAGCGGCGTGCCGTAGTGGGCGAGCCCGTGCACCAGCGCGGTCTCCAGGAATTCGCCGGCCTTCTCCTTGGCGGCGAACTCGTCCTCGCTCATGAACCAGTAGTTCACGCCGTTCACCTCGCCGGGGCGGGGCTTGCGGGTGGTGGCGGAGACGGACATCCAGATGCTCGGATGCTTTTTGCGCATCACGTTCTCCACGGTGCCCTTACCCACGCCGGCCGGGCCGGTGAGCACCACCAGGCGTCCCTTCGGCTTGGTCTCGGACTCGCTCTGGGTGGGTGCCGCGGCGGATTCCGCAGCCACGGTGGTCTTCTCGGTTTTCCCGCTCGGTGCCGTCTTCACGGTGCCTTTGCCGTCCTTTTCCTCGTTCTCGCCTTCGTTCATGGCCTCGTACAGCGCCTGGCGCACATCAAGCGCGATGGACTCGGTGGCCTGTTTGAGCGCGCTGATGGAAGGTCCGTGGGACGCGATGAAGCGGGACACGGTCACCAGCACGTTGCCGCGCGTGCCCTTGAACACGGTCTTCAGGTCCTTGGCCTCGGCTCCCTGCCAGCCGTAGCCGGGAGACAGAATCGGGCCGGTGAAGCTGGCCGGGTTCACGCCGGAATCCTGGATCCACTGGCCAATGGTGGCGCCGATGATCAGGCCCACGGAGCCCATGCCCTCGATGTCCACGTTGTGCTTCTGCGCGGTGGCGGCGATGCCGTACGCCACGGTGCGGCCCTTGTAGTCGCCGCTCTGGCGGATGGCGGTCTGCAGGCTCATGCCCTCCGGATTGGAGGTCAGGGATGCGATGAACACGCCGCGGCCGTTCTCCAGCGCCTCGTTGATCAGTCCGTTGAGGGACCGGGCACCGTAGTACGGCAGCAGGGTGATGGCGTCCGCGAGCATCGGGGCACCGGGCTTGAAGTAAGCGTCCGCGATGGCGGAGATGGTGGTGGGCAGACCGCCGTGCAGGCAGTCCACGATGGTGATGACGCCCATCTGGCGTGCCGCGTAGAGCACGCGCTCGAGCGCTTCGAATCCCTTGGATCCGTAGCGCTCGAACATGGGCGTCTGGAACTTCACGGCCGCGGCGCAACCGCTGGCGGCCTGAAGCATACGCATGGAGAACAGTTCGGCGCCTTCGGCGTCGACGTTGTAGCCCCAGTCGGTGAGGAGCTTGCGATGCGGGTCGATGCCCACGCACAACGGCCCGTATTTGGCCATTGAATTGCTCAACCGCAAACCGAAATCAGACCGTTGCGCCTGCAACTCCTCATCGCTGGATACCATCAGAATTCCTGCCTCTCCAATTCGAACAGCTGCTTCGAATGGTCCTGAATGCTCATGATCTGGTAATCATTATGCTTCACGGCCTCGATTGCGAGCAGTGCGGCCTGGAATTCGGTGATGGTGGTGAACTGCGGCAAATCCGCTGCAATGGCGGCGGCGCGGATGGAGTAACCATCGGAACGGGAGCCACGGGAGTTCGGCGTGTTGAGGATCATGTCGATCTTGCCGTCCTCGATGAGCTGGACCACGTTCTTGCCCACGGAGCCCTCGGCGTGGTGGACCACCACCGGGGCCTCCGGGTCGGAGTCCACGCGGGTGCTGATCTTGTCCACGATGTTCGAGTCGATGCCGTAGCGACGCAGCACGGAGGCGGTGCCCTCGGTGGCCCAGATCTTGAATCCAAGCTCCTCGAGACGCACGGCGATGAGCGGCAGCTGGCGCTTGTCGGTGTCGTTCACGGAGATGAACACGTTGCCGTGGGTGGGCAGGCCGCCGTCGTATGCGGCGAGCTGGCTCTTGGCGAAGGCGTGCGGGAAGTCGCGGTCGAAGCCCATGACCTCGCCGGTGGAGCGCATCTCCGGTCCGAGCAGGATGTCCACGGTCTTGCCGACCGGGGTGCGGAAGCGCTTGAACGGCAGCACGGACTCCTTGACGGCGACCTGCTGGCCGCGGTGCATCACACCGCCGTCGCCCTTGGGCAGCAGCAGGCCGTTGGCGCGCTGGTCGGCGATGGACTCGCCGGCCATGATGCGTGCGGCGGCCTTGGCCAGCGCCACGCCGGTGGCCTTGGAGGCGAACGGCACGGTGCGGGAGGCGCGCGGGTTGGCCTCGATCACGTACAGCGTGTTGGCCATGAAGGCGTACTGCACGTTGATCAGGCCCTGCACGTGGCAGCCCTTGGCGATGGCATAGGTGCCCTCGCGCAGGCGGCGGATCTGGTCGTCGGACAGGGTGGACGGCGGCAGGGTGCAGGCGGCGTCGCCGGAGTGCACGCCGGCTTCCTCGACGTGCTCCATGATGCCGCCGATGTACAGCTCCTCGCCGTCGAACAGCGCGTCGACGTCGATCTCGATGGCGTCCTGCAGGAACTTGTCGATGAGCAGCGGGGAGGGCAGACGGCCGGACACCACGGTGTCGGCCTTGGCCTCGGCCAAGGCGCGGTCCACGTACTTGGTCAGCTGCTTGTCATCGTAGACGATCTCCATGCCGCGGCCGCCGAGCACGTAGCTCGGGCGCACCAGCACCGGGTAGCCGATGCGGTGGGCGGCGTCCATGGCCTCCTCGAGGCTCAGTGCGGTGCCGTAGCGCGGGGCGTTCATCTCCGCCTTCTTGAGCACCTCGCCGAACAGCTCGCGGTTCTCGGCCAGGTCGATGGATTCCGGCGTGGTGCCGAGGATCGGCACGCCTGCGGCCTTGAGGCGCGCGGCGAGGGAGAGCGGGGTCTGGCCGCCGAGCTGCACGATGACGCCCTTGACCGGGCCCATCTTCTTCTCGGCCTCGTAGATCTCGAGCACGTCCTCGAAGGTGAGCGGCTCGAAGTACAGACGGTCGGACATGTCGTAATCGGTGGACACGGTCTCCGGGTTGCAGTTGACCATGATCGTGTCGTAATCCTTGCCGAGCTCCTGCACCGCGTGCACGCAGGTGTAGTCGAACTCGATGCCCTGGCCGATGCGGTTCGGGCCGGAGCCGAGGATGATCACGGCCTCACGTTCGCGCGGGCGCAGCTCGGTCTCGTCGGCGTAGCAGGAGTAGTAGTACGGCGTGACGGCGTCGAACTCGGCGGCGCAGGTATCCACGGTCTTGTAGACCGGGCGAATGCCATAGTTCCAGCGCAGCTCGCGGATGGTGTTCTCGCCCTCGTCGCCGAGGCCGCGCAGGTGGGCCACCTGCACGTCGGACAGGCCGGCAAGTTTGGCCTTCTTCAGCAGCTTCGGGGTCAGGTGCTCGGCGTCACGGACGGTCATGGCCATGTCGTTGATGAGCGTGATCTGCTTGAGGAACCACGGGTCGATCTTGGTGGCCGCATACAGCTGCTCGATGGTGGCGCCGCCCCAGATGGCGCGCATGAGCTGCAGGTAGCGATGCTCGGTCGGCACCTTGACGGCCTCGAGCAGGTCGGCGACCTCCTCGGCGGACGGCTTCTCTCCGTCCCAGTTGAAGCCCATGTGACGCTTGTCGATAGAGCGCATGGCCTTGCCCAGGGACTCCTGGAAGTTGCCGGCCAGGGCCATGGCCTCGCCCACGGACTTCATGGAGGTGGTCAGGGTGGGGTCGGCGCCCGGGAACTTCTCGAAGGCGAAGCGCGGCACCTTGGTGACCACGTAGTCGATGGTCGGCTCGAAGGAGGCCGGCGTGGACTGGGTGATGTCGTTGCGGATCTCGTCCAGCGTGTAGCCGAGGGCCAGCTTGGTGGCGATCTTGGCGATCGGGAAGCCGGTGGCCTTGGAGGCCAGGGCGGAGGAGCGGGAGACGCGCGGGTTCATCTCGATGACGATGATGCGGCCGGTGTCCGGGTGGATGGCGAACTGGATGTTGCAGCCGCCGGTGTCCACGCCCACGCCGCGGATGATGGCGATGCCGATGTCACGCAGCTTCTGGTACTCACGGTCGGTCAGCGTGAAGCAGGGGGCCACGGTGATGGAGTCGCCGGTGTGCACGCCCACGGGGTCCACGTTCTCGATCGGGCAGACGACCACTACGTTGTCGTTGCGGTCGCGCATGAGCTCGAGCTCGAATTCCTTCCAGCCCTCGATGCCCTCCTCGATGAGCACCTCGTCGGTCGGCGAGTAGTGGATGCCGGCGCCGGCGATGCGGTGCAGCTCCTCCTCGTCGTGCGCAATGCCGGAGCCCAGGCCGCCCATGGTGAAGCTCGGGCGTACGACCAGCGGGTAGCCAAGCTCCTCGGCGATGCGATCGCATTCCTCGAGCGTGTGGGCGATGCGGGAACGGGCGGATTCGGCGCCGGCCTCGTCCACGACCTTCTTGAACAGCTCGCGGTCCTCGCCGCGATCGATGGCCTCCAGGGAGGCGCCGATGAGCTCGACGTTGTACTTCTTGAGCACGCCGGCCTCGCCGAGTGCCATGGCGGCGTTGAGGGCCGTCTGGCCGCCGAGGGTGGGCAGCAGCGCGTCAGGGCGTTCCTTGGCGATGATCTGCTCGAGGATCGGGGTGGCGATCGGCTCGATGTAGGTGGCGTCGGCCATCTCGGGGTCGGTCATGATGGTTGCCGGGTTCGAGTTCACGAGGATGACGCGGATGCCCTCCTCGCGAAGGACGCGGCATGCCTGGGTGCCCGAGTAATCGAACTCCGCGGCCTGACCGATCACGATCGGGCCGGAGCCGATGACCATCACGGATTTGATGTCGGTGCGCTTCGGCATATCACTTACCTTCCTTGATGTTGCTGTTGGCGCGGGCGTCGCGCGGGTTGTTCTTCATGAGTTCGCAGAAACGGTCGAACAGGTAGGCCGCGTCGTGCGGGCCGGCTGCGGCCTCCGGGTGGTACTGCACGGAGAAGGCGGGGATGTCCACGCACTGCAGGCCCTCGACCACGTCGTCGTTCAGATCGATGTGGGAGACGAACACCTTGCCGTACTTGCCGTCCTCGAACGGGGCGTCCACGGTCTTGCCGATGGGGGCGTCGACCGCGAAGCCGTGGTTGTGGGCGGTGACCTCCACCTTGCCGGTGGTCACGTCCTTGACCGGCTGGTTGATGCCGCGGTGGCCGAACTTGAGCTTGTAGGTGCCGAAACCGAGCGCGCGGCCCAGCAGCTGGTTGCCGAAGCAGATGCCGAAGAACGGGTAGCCGGCGTCCAGCACCTGGCGCAGCAGCTCGATCTCCGGGCCGGCCTGCTCCGGGTCGCCCGGGCCGTTGGAGAAGAACACGCCGTCCGGGTTCAGGGCCTCGATCTGCTCGAAGGTGGTGGTGGAAGGCACCACGTGCACGCGGCAGCCTCGCTCGGCCATGCGGTGCGGGGTCATGCCCTTGATGCCGAGGTCCACGGCGGCCACGGTGTACAGCGGCTCCTTGCCCTCGTACTCGCCGCACGGCTCGATGGTGTACGTCTCCTTGGTGGAGACCTCGTCGTACAGGCTCAGGCCCTGCATCTTGGGGGTGGCCTTGACGGCGGCGAGCAGCTCCTCGACGTCGCGCAGCTTGCCGGTGTCCGGGTTGGTCAGGGCGCTGCCGGAGTAGATGCCGGCGCGCATCACGCCAGCGGAGCGCAGGTGGCGCACCAGCTTGCGGGTGTCGATGTGGCTCAGGGAGACGATGCCGTTCTTCTTGAGGTCGTCGTCCAGGCTGCCTTCGGCGCGCCAGTTGCTCACGTTCGGGGAGGGGTCGCGCACCACGTAGCCGGCCACCCAGATGCGGGAGGACTCGGGATCCTCGCTGTTGACGCCGGTATCGCCGATGTGCGGGAAGGTCTGCACCACGATCTGACGGTCGTAGCTGGGATCGGTGAGCGTTTCCTGGTATCCGGTCATGCCGGTGGCGAAGACGATCTCACCGGTCGTCTCGCCGAGAGCGCCGTACGGCTCTCCCACATATACCTGTCCGTCTTCCAAAACGAGGACTGCATCGTCCTGGTCATACGTCGGAATTGCGATGGTTCCGGACTCGTTCTGGCTCACCAAAACCCCCTTATGTTTCGTCGGGTATTCGTACCAAGGTTAACGGCCAGCGAAGACTCACACGCCGCGGCGTGCGAACCTTTCTCGGGCCCGCTGGCGGGGCCTCCGGCCGGTTGGCCGGTCGAAAAGAGTGTGAAAGGTATGGGAACGGGCGTGCCCGCTCATAAAAAAGCCTCCCGTAAGGGGAGGCTTGAAAAGGAAAACACTAGGCGACCGTCGGCTGATCATCAGCGGACGGCTCGGCGGCATCGGACTGCTCGGCTTCCGTGGTCTCGCCGGCGGAAGCATCGGCATCGTCCCCGGCGTTCTCGCCGGTCTGGACGGAGTCCTTGCCGGCGCACACCGCGGACAGCAGGCCGTGGATGAACGCGGGCGAATCGTCGTCGCACAGGGTCTTGGCCAAGGCCAGGGCCTCGTCGATGGCGACCTTGTCCGGCACCTCGCTGTTGAACAGGATCTCCCATGCCGCGATACGCAGGATGTTGCGATCGACCACGCCCATGCGGCGGACCTTCCAACCCGTGGAATGCTCGTCCAAGGTGGAGTCGATCAGACGGCGGTGCTCCGCCACTCCCCTGACGATCTCGATGGCGTAGTCGGGAAGCGGGGTCTGGGCACCGGGATGGGCGATGCGCTCATCCAGCAGGGAGAGGATGTCCTGGCTTTTTTCGTCGGCCTCATACAGGGTGTTCAATGCCCTCTTGCGCGCGGTGGAACGTGCCATGCTGCTAGTCCTCCAGTGTTACCGGTGTTTTCGAAGATGCGTGAATCGCGGAGAATCAGTTCTCGCGGCCGGTGTAGGAACCGTCCTCGGTGTTGATCTTGACGCGGTCGCCCTCGTTGATGAACAGCGGCACCTGGATCTCGGCACCGGTCTCGACGGTGGCCGGCTTGGTGCCGGCGTTGGAGCGGTTGCCCTGCAGGCCCGGCTCGGTGTGGGTGATGGTCAGGACCACGGAGCCCGGCAGGTCCACGTTCAGCGGGGTGCCGTCGTGGAAGGAGACGAGGCAGTCGGTGCCTTCGAGCAGGAACTTGGCCTTGTCGCCCACCAGGGACTTCGGGACCATGATCTGGTCGTAGGTGGTCATGTCCATGAACACGAAGTTGTCGCCGTCCTCGTAGGAGTACTGGAGGGTGCGGTTGTCCACGGTCTCGAATTCCATCTTCATGCCCGCGTTGAAGGTCTTGTCGACGATCTTGCCGGAGAGCACGTTCTTGATGGTGGTGCGCACGAAGGCGGGGCCCTTGCCCGGCTTGACGTGCTGGAACTTCATGACGGTCCACAGCTGGCCGTCCAGGTTCAGGACGGAACCGTTCTTGATGTCGTTGGTAGTCTGTGCCACGTTATTCACCTATTTTCAAATTCGACTCACTGGGGCAATGCCCAAAAATTGCCTTGGCAATTATGCCACAACGGGTATACAGCGGGGCGGCACGGTGTGGTTCGCGAACCGTCGGATCTCCTGCGCCCGCGCATCGGCACACCGGTTCGCGGACATCGCCGGCCGTGGCCATGAGACCCCATCGTCATGCGTTCCGCGTCCACTTGCACGAAGTATCACACCTCGCGCAGGGCGCATCGCGACGCTCGGATCCCTCCGGAAATCGGTTGTTCCGCCCCCAGCCGGACTGTATGTTCGCGCTCCGACGGAGGTGCCGCGAACTTACAGTCCGTTCGGACCGCCCAAAAGACTGTATGTTCGCGACTGCCTCGTTGAGACGCGAACATACAGTCGCCACGAAGCCCCATACCATAACAGTGACGGCAAAACCGCCGTATTCGGGACTCACATCCGCAAGCGGGACGCGAAGCTGGAACCACATACCCCGTTCAGACTTGCGCGACCCACATGGTTCGAAGGACCATGGCCGCATGAGACACCACATCGAACTTGAGGCCCTCTGCGACGATGCCGAGCGGAACCATCGCTGCTTCTACCCCACATCCAACGCCCTGCAACAAGCCACATACGTACGGCTTCGCAACGGATACCTGGTCCGCCCGCACCGAAATGTCTACTCCCGTGCCTCGTATTGGGCCACATTGAACCCTGCAGAACGTTCACGCCACATTATCCGCACCTTGTCGCGGCAATTCCCGACTCATGTCTTCTCCGGACTCAGCGCCGCCGCAATACTGCAATTGGAATACAGCTGGCATCTGCACGATGACGGCTCAATATTCATTGCATCATCCACCGGCAGCCCCAAACGCGCATACCGGGGAATCCGGCGAATCGGCATGACCGACCCACCCGTATCCTCAGTCATTCATTTCCGCCGCGGAGACGGCATCAGAGCCAAAGCGGTTCCCGGCCCTTTGACCATGAATCCGCGGCAAACGCCATCATCGCAAGCGACGCTGTTCGGCATCGCCTGCAGCGACATCACCGATATCATACGTATAACCTCACCGGCCCGGACTCTGGTCGATTGCGGCCTCCGGTACACCTTCGCCCAATCTTTGCCGATGTTCGATTCGGCATTGCGCAATCACCTGACCACACCACAGCAGGTGATGGATATCTGCGACGGCATGCGCACGGAATGCGGGAGCATCATGAGGCTTCTTCATTATGCGGACCCGCTCAGCGAGAACGGCGGCGAATCGTTGTGCAGGGCCGTGGTCATCGAAGAGGGATTCGCCGTACCTCAGCTCCAGCATGTATTCACCGATGCCGACGCCTCTTGGACGCGCTATCGCGTGGATTTCGTATGGCATACGGAAGACGGGCGCATTATTGTGCTGGAATTTGACGGCACCGCCAAATACACGGACCCCTCAATGACCAGACACAGCAACGTGCATAACGTGGTGCGCGCGGAACGCGATCGCGAGGATGCGCTACGGAGAGCCGGCGTGACGACGATCATCCGCACGAACTACGAGGAAGTGACGTTACGGACCCCATTGGTGCGCAAACTTCTCGATGCAAGGGTGCCCATGACCGGTATGAACACGAGGTACGAACGCGCGACCGATATCACCGGTCGTGAATTGTAACAGCCGCCCGTTCGCTCTCATTCATATTCCCAGGAGCTCAGCCATTTCGGCGCGGTCACGCCTGCGCCGAGGTGTCTCTGATGCGTCGACATCCGGCTTCCTCCCCGAATTGGACTGTATGTTCGCGCTCTGACGGAGGTGCCGCGAACTTACAGTCTGTTCGGACCGCCCAAAAGACTGTATGTTCGCGACTGCCTCGTTGGGACGCGAACATACAGTCGATGCGGCGATCAGCAGACGGTCCGCTCGCATGTCACGCGGCCACACGACCATGAGCGCCATATCCATGCGCCGATACCGTGCCAGCCGGCATTATGTCCATGGCCGCCGTCCCCGCCGCCGATGAGGCCGTCACTCCGGGCTCTTCAGGGCGCCGACCATGTCGATGCGGTCGAGCGTGCGGTTGGTGGCCAGACTCACCAGCAGCGTGAAGACGAGCGCCAGCGCGGCGGCGGCCACATAGCAGAACCAGAGCACGTTCGGCACGATGTTCATGCCGGGCAGGTCCAGCTTGCTCACCAGGAAGCCCAGCAGCGCGCGGCCGCACGGCATGCCGAGGGCGATGCCGAACGCGCTCAGCAGCAGCATCTCCTTGTTCACGTAGCCGTGCACCTCGCCGCGCCGGAAGCCGAGCACCTTGATGGTGGCCAGCTCGCGTTCGCGCTCGGAGATGTTGGTGCTGGCCAGCGTGTAGAGCACCACGACGGCCAGGATCGCGGCCATGACCACGATGAAGCCGATCATCACGAAGAACATGAGAAAGCTCTTGGAGAAGTCGCGCTCCTGTTTGGCCGAGCTCGTCACCGAGAGGTATTCGCTCTGCCCGGCGAGGCCGTCCGCGAAGGCGATCTGAGCGTCCGAGTCGCCCTTCACGTTGATGAGGTCGGCGTTCGGCGCGAAGTCAGCATCGAACGTCTTCTCGTAAGCCGATTGCGTCATGACCACGAGGTTACCGGTGTAGTATTGGGCGACTCCGTGGACCGTGGCGTCCGCGGCGTTGGCCATCTGATCGGTGAGGTTCACCGTGGAGCCGGAGGCGAGCGCGAGCTTGCGTGCGGCGTTGGCGGTCACGATGACGCCGTCGTCCGCGTCAGACAGCTCAATCGGTGTTCCGTCCGGGGTCTGCAGGTTGATGTAGCCGTCCATCGACTCGCCGTCGGGGACGATCATGAGCTGCGCGGTGAGTTTCGCGTCGTCCGCCGAATCGGAGGCATTGCCATCGTCATCACCGCGTGCGGGGGCGAGGGTGACGCTGCCGAGCTGCAGCGGGAGCGTGGATTCCACGTCGGCGTTCCCGTCAAGATCGCCTTGCGCCTTGTCATGGTTGGCGGCGGAGGTCACGGCCATCACGTCGTAGGGCGCGATCTCACTGTGCTGACGAGGCATCAGGGTCAGGGCGGAGCTGCCCATGCCGAATCCGGCGGTCATCAGGGCCGTGCAGCCGAGCACGCCGATGATGACCATGAGCGCGCGGGACTTGTAGCGGAACAGATTGCGCGCGGTCACCTTGCCGAGGAAGCTCAGGTGGTTCCAGACGAATCCGATGCGTTGCAGGACGATGGTCTTGCCGGCCTTGGGTGCCTTGGGACGCATGAGCTCGGCGGGTTCCAGCCTCAGCGAACCGGTGCAGGCCACCATGGCGGCCCCGGTGATGATGATCACGAACAGCAGCACGCCGCCCACGGCAAGCCGCCAATCGACCAGCAGCGGATAGTTCGGCAATACGTATATATCGGTGATGAGCTTCCGCGTGAACATGAACGGCAGCCCGACCAGGCCCAGCACATCGCCGAGCAGACCGCCGAACAGGCAGGCGGCGCCCGAGTAGACCAGGTATTTGAGCATGGTTTCATGGCGCGTGTAGCCAAGCGCCTTGTAGGTGCCGATGAGCCCGCGATCCTCCTCCACCATGCGCGCGACGGCGGTCAGGCTCACCAGGAGCGCGATGACGAGGAACAGCACCGGGAACATCGTGCCCAAGCGCGCGATCATTTCGGTCTGGGTCTTCACGTCCTCGTAACTGGTCACGGCGCTACGGTCGCGGATGATCCACTTGGCCTCGGGCATGGCGTCCACCGTGCTCTTGATCTTGGCTTCCGCGGCGGCGATCTGCTGTTCGGCGGTGGCCTTGGCGGGCAGGCCGTCCGGCAGGGCCGCGATCTTGGCCTTCCGTGCTTCGATCTGTTCCATGGCCTTGTCCAGCGCCGCCTGATGCACAGCGTCGGTTCGCGCCTGTTCGCGGGCCGTCCGGATGGTTTCGATGTTGTCCACGGCCCGGGCGACCGTGTCGAGATAATCGTCATCGTACGTGTTCATCGCGTTCGCGCCGGCAACGGTGATGACGGCGGACGTGTACGGCGCATCGGCGTCGGCCAGCGCGTCGTCGGATACGAACATCGGGTAGACGGTCTTCGCGCCGGAGACGAGCGCGAGCGGGCCGGACGGGTTCACGATGTCGTTCGGGTCGATGACGGTGCCGACGATGGTGTATTCGCCGTCCGCGAACGTGCCGGTCGTGGCCTTCGAGGAGTCGGACGAATCGCCGGCCGCTGCCGTCTCGTCGGATGCCGAGGTCACGGCCTCGGACGTGAGCGAATCGTCCGGCGCGAACGTCAGCGTGTCGCCCAGCATTTTGCCGCTGTTGTCCAGGTACTGCCGCGTCACGGCGATTTCGTGGCCCGTTTCGGGCAGGAGGCCGTCCTCGAGATACGGCCGTTCGATGCCCTGATCATTCAGGGTGGTGACGGTGGCGGAGGCTTGTCTGCCGTCGATGGCGGTGGTCACGTTGGCCGTGTGCTCGCCGGCGACCTTGGCGATGCCGTCAACCGCACCGAGCGCGGCGATGTCGTCATCGTCGAGCCCGAGGGTGGAGATGACGGCGACGTCATGCATGGAGGTCGAGTCGAAGAATTCGTCCAGACCGGCGCGGACGTCCTTGGCTATGGTGTTGAGGCCGCCGAGCATCATCACGCCGACCGCCACGATGACGAGCATGGCCGTGAAACGCTTGCCGTTGCCGGCTATGGCGCGCCATGCGTCCTTCCAGAGTGCCGTTTTCTTCATGATCGTTCCCGCCTCTCCCCTACCATTCGATGTCCGCGATGGGCGTGGGATTCGGGTTCCGGGTGATTTCGGTGACCTTGCCGGAGCGGAAGCGGATCAGACGGTCGCCCATCGGGGCGAGTGCGGAGTTATGCGTCACGAGCGCCACGGTGATGCCGCGTTGGCGGCAGGAATCCTGCAGAAGCTGGAGCACCTCCTTGCCGGTGTTGTAGTCGAGCGCGCCGGTCGGTTCGTCGCACAGCAGCAGCTTGGGGTTCTTGGCAAGCGCGCGGGCGATGGAGACGCGCTGCTGTTCGCCGCCGGAGAGCTGTGCGGGGAAGTTGGCAAGACGATTGCCCAGGCCGACTTTGTCGAGCGTCTCGCGGGCATCGAGTGCGTTCGGGCAGATCTGCGAGGCGAGTTCGACGTTTTCGAGCGCGGTCAGGTTGGGCACGAGGTTGTAGAACTGGAAGACGAAGCCCACGTCGAAACGGCGGTAGTCGGTGAGCTGCGCCTCGTTGGCCTTGATGATGTCCTTGCCGTCAATCACCACGGAACCGGAGGTGGCGCGATCCATACCGCCGAGGATGTTGAGGGTGGTGGATTTGCCGGCGCCGGATGCTCCGAGGATCACGGCGAGCTCACCCTGCTCGATATCGAAGCTGGCATGGTCGAGCGCCAGCACCGCGAATTCGCCGCTGCCGTATTGGCGCACCACGTCGTGGAATTCCAGGAAAGCCATGGTATTTCAGGTCCTCTCTTGCGATTGTCGTCGTTATATCGCGACTCAAGAAATACATCACTCTGTTGGGTAATAAAATCCACGCAATTCAACATTGTGTTGGGTTTCGACTGTAGAACCGCGGCATTATGCGGAAAACACGATACGATGTTGAGTTATTGATCGAAGGCAGGAAGCAGGAAGGCTCATATGGCACGACCGAAGACCGGCGAACAGAGCGCGCCCGAACGCATGCAGGACGCTTTCTGGACACTGCTGGAGCAGAGGCCGTATGCGCAGATCACCATCAGCGACATCACGCGCGTGAGCGGTCTGAACCGCAGCGCGTTCTACTACCATTACGGCAACATTCCGGAGCTGGCGGACGATGCGATCGCCTCGATTTACGACGACCCGGACATCACCTCATTCATCGCGCACATCATCAGGCAGGATGAAGGCATCGAGGCGATCCGCGATTACGCCATCGCCAGCATCACCATGCCGCAGCGCATCGCCAGCATCCGACGCCTGTCCCTTATCGCCGGCCCGCATGGCTCCACGGGATTGGCCGATCAGCTCAAAACCCATGTCATCGAAATCTGGCTGACGACGCTCGGCCGTGATCCGGCCACGCTCAATCCGGGCCAGCGCATCCTGCTGGAATTCGCATCCAGCGGCATGCTCGGCGTGCTGGCCAAGGCTCCGGCGGTGTTCACCCCGGAGAACATCGAATGGTTGAGCCATTCGGTATTGCCGGATATCATCGCCCAGCTCATCAATTCGCTACGAGATGGGAACTCCGCTTCGACGAGCTCCCCTCAGTCGCTTCCAGCGACAGCTCCCCTCGGAGAGGGGAGCCATACCCCGTATCTCGGCTCCCCTCGCTGAGGGGAGCTGTCAGCGAAGCTGACTGAGGGGAGTCCCAGGAAGCCGAGCGCGGAGAGCACCAGCGAGAGCATGTCAAGATGTGCGCGCGTCGCAGCAACGCCTCGATGCGCAGGACGAGTTCGTCCAGATCGACCGGCTTGACCATGTAGTCGTCGATGCCGGCACGGAAGCCACGGCGTTTCGACATGATGTCGTCGCGTGCGGTCATGAAGATGATGGGGATGTTCGGGTCGATCGCGCGGATGCGTGTGGCCAGCTCGTAGCCGTCGACGCCGGGCATCATGATGTCGGAGACCACGAGGTCGTACAGCGTGCCGCGCATCGCATCGAACGCGCGGTTGGCGTCGAGGCAGCCGGTCGCCTCGTAGCCGGCGTCGCGCAGCGTGTCGCAGGTGATGTCGTTGAGCGCCTGCTCATCCTCCACGACCAGAATCCTCGTCATGCATCCTCCCTTGCCGCACGCCAACGGGAGCCTCGCCGACGATGCCGCGCGTCGGCGTGACCCTTTCCGTGAAGTCTAGCCTTTACAATGGATGCGTCGACGGCCGTTCTCAGGCCGACCGGGACGGGGAGCAGACCATGGAATTGCGCGTGCTCAGGTATTTTCTGGCAGTGGCCGAGGAGGGCAACATCACGTGGGCCGCGCAGCTATTGCGTATCTCCCAGCCCACGTTGTCCCGCCAGCTGAAGCAACTGGAGGAGG
Organism: Bifidobacterium sp. SO4; assembly: GCF_018555355.1. NCBI lineage: Bacteria > Bacillati > Actinomycetota > Actinomycetes > Bifidobacteriales > Bifidobacteriaceae > Bifidobacterium > Bifidobacterium sp. SO4. The sequence goes on along the minus strand of NZ_JAFEJP010000011.1, from coordinate 39,325 downwards.
AGCTGGGCGTCACGTTGTTCGAGCGCGGCAGCCACGCGATCACGCTGACCGAGGCCGGCCGGCTGCTGCGCGACCGCGCGCAGACCATCGTCTCCCTTACGGACAAGGCGGAATACGAGCTCAAGCAATCCGGCTACGAATTGGGCGGCGACATCACGGCCGGATGCGGCGAGGTGCGCGCCATGACATTCCTCGCCGACCGCATGGCCGCGTTCCGCACCCTGCATCCCGGCGTGCGATTCAACGTCATCAGCACCACGGCGGACGTGATCCAGGACCAGCTCGAACAGGGATTGATGGATTTCGGCCTGCTCGCCGACCCGGTGGACACCAGCCGGTACGAATTCCTGCGCACCAACATCACCGAACACTGGTGCGCGATGGTGCCGGACGGTCACGCCTTGCAGTCCCACGATTTCCTCTCCCCCGCCGACCTGGCCAACGAGTCGCTGCTCCTGCCCTCGCGCGAGCCGGTGCGCCGCGTGGTGCTGAACTGGTTCGGACCCTACGCCCCGCATCTCAACATCGCCGGCACCTGCAACCTGCCCGCGAACGGCGCGGCGATGGCCGCGAGCGGCCTCGGACTGTACCTGTGCCTCGACCACGGCACCACCTATCCGGGCGTGCGCGGGGTACGGCTCTCGCCATCGTTGGAAAGCAGTTCGGTGCTGGCGTGGAAGAAGCAGGGCACGGCCTCCCCGGCCGCGGCCGCGTTCGCCAGGTTCCTGCAAACGATGTGATGTGTCGGAGCCGGCTCTCCTCTCTCAGAGATTGCCATCAATCGGCCTGAATACATGATGCGTCGAAATATCCGGCTCCCCTCTCCGAGGGGAGCCGTCAGCCCATGGCTGACTGAGAGGAGGCCTGTTCATGCCCCAACAGCATGAACGTGCATAAACCATAGGTATTAGACGCCACCCGTCCGCCGCGGTTCAATGATGGCAGATTCAATGAAGGAGCCATCATGACCACCACAGCAGCCGACATCCTCGAACGCGACCGTTCCGGAAAGCCGGTCAATCCGTGCGACCCCGGCTATTGCGCCATCGCGACCATCATCAACGAGACCAAGCGGCTCTGCATCGAGCTCAACACCGGCTATCACGAGCCCCGCGAGGCGCACACCCTGTTCGAGCGGATCGTCGGGCATCCGGTCGACCCGTCCTTCCGCTTCAATCCGCCGTTCTATACGGATTTCGGGCACAATATCGAAATCGGCCGGGGCGTGTTCATCAACTGGGGCTGCACGTTGATGGACCGCGGCGGCATCACCATCGGCGACGGCACCTTCATCGGCCCGAACGTGCAGCTCATCACCATCAACCACAGCAAGAACCCGATGGACCGCGCCACCACCACGAGTCTTCCGATCATCATCGGCAAACATGCGTGGATCGGCGCGGGCGCCATCGTGCTGCAGAACGTGACCATAGGCGACGGCGCCATCGTGGGCGCGGGCGCGGTTGTCACTCACGATGTACCAGCCGGAGCTATCGTGGCGGGCAATCCTGCCAAGGCCATCGGTCACATCTGACGCCAGGCAGCGAAGCCGTCATCGTGCGTGCTCTACGCGGGCGCAAAGCCCGCACCGGCTCCGCACCCGCATTGTCACTCAGTGGCGCATCATAATCAGCATCATCTTGGATGCTTCCTCGGCATAGACCGCGTGCGGCAGGCGAGTCGGGAAGTGCAGGATGCCGCCGGGCACAAGATCCACGGTCTTGCCGCCACCGGTCACCTTGAGATGGCCCTCGAGGCATTGCACCAGCACCGGCATGGCCGCGGTGTGTTCGCTGAGCTCCTGACCTTTGTCGAAGGAGAACAGCACCACGTTCGCACCCTCCACCTGCATCACCGTGCGGGAGACGGTGGCCTCCGGCTGGATTTCGACCAGCGGATTCAGGTCATCGATGAATTCCATGACCATCGAATCGGTATTCTCTGCTGCAGTTACGGTTTCATCAGCCATATCAAGACCCCTTATATGTAATGGCATGTGCGGCATCGGCTTCAATGCCGACCGCCACATGCTTCTTCAATTAACGCTTCAACACCAGCTTAGTCTCGCAATCGCGGCATTGCAGACATCATGCCTTGCGCCGCGCCACGAATGCGATGCCGGTGAGCGCATCGCCATAGGTGTTGAACACACGGCGCATTTCCAGTACGCGCGCACGCAAATCCGGATGCGTCAGCACATTGCGCATGATGCGCAGCACGCCGCCGATGCCTTCGTCCGCCAGATTGCGGCGCACTTTGAGCAAAGCCATCGGTTCCACACCACTCCACAGCACCTCGAATCCTTCCGATTCGAGTACGGACCGCCATTCGGAGGCGGTCAGCGGACGCGCGTTGACCTTGATGGCTCGGGCCAAATCCTTGCGAATCGAATCCTTGACGGATTCGTTAATATCGTCTGGCGCAAGTCCCATTTCATGAATCGCGTATAGTCCGCCCGGTTTGAGGATGCGATGGGCTTCGCTGATGATTGCATGCTTGCCGCGCTCGGACTGCATGGTCAGCATCGCCTCGCCGATCACCACGTCCGCCGATTCGTCCGGCAAACCAGTTTGTGAGGCGTCGGCATTGATGCATGTCCCGCCCACCGATGCAGCCAGCGGGCCGATGATCTTCGTCACCTGCCCGTCCCGGTCAACCCCGGTGTATCCTGATGGGCCGGCATTCAGAATCAGCCGGGTAGTGCGACCCAGCCCCGGAGCGAACTCCACCACACGCTTGCCAGTAATGGTCACATGCGCCAGCATGCGTTTGGTCAGCTTCTCACCGCCCGGCCTGAGTACCCGTTTACCGAGCTGGGCAAGCACCCAATGGCCCTGCATATGCTCCGCGCCGCGATCGGCCTGGGGCATATGCGATGATTCGATATCCGCGGTTGTTGCCATAACATTATTACGCTCATTCACAGGCTTCAGCATACGAAATCAATTTCAAGCGCAACAGACTGGTTTTCCAGCACAAAGTGTGATATGCGCCGCATAGTTGCAGAACACATTGCCTATTCACATCCCTCGCTTCTTCCCCGAGCACATAGCGCACAACATCCGCATGAGCGAATACGTGCGGTCGCTGGCGGACGCCCGCGAATCCGACATAGCCGTCATGCTACCGTATGCGCAACCCGTACGAGTTCCGTCACACAAACGATTGCACTGGACTCCATCAGGCAGGCGGACAGCGTCAGCACACACACAAAAACTATTTATATAATAGTAATTACGTCCAACTATCCTTAATAATGCTAATATATGAGTATGTTTGATTTGCTAAATGACCCTATGCCGGGTGACGTGATGACCAACGTCGCCGAGCGTATGGTCAAGCGACGCAAGGAACATGGCATGACACAGGCCACATTGGCGGAGAAATCCGGCGTGAGCCTGGGATCGATCAGACGATTTGAGCAATCGCATGAGATCTCCTTTGGTTCATTGGTGAACATCGCCTTCGCACTGCATTGCGAGCAGGATTTCGATGCACTGTTCGCGCAGCCGTATTACGCGACCATCGACGCCGTCACCGCCGCCACACGACGGAACGGGAGCCGTACATGACCAGACTGCTGCCAGATCTCGATCAGGTTCGAGTCGCATACGCCGGAGAAACGGTCGGCACACTCACCATGTCTCCAAATCACACGCTGGCGTTCGCCTACGATCGGACATGGCTGGCACACGGATTCTCCATCAGCCCATTGAGCCTGCCTCTGCGAGAAGGAGTGTTCATCGCGAAGCGAGACCCACTGAACGGCATGTTCGGCGTGTTCGACGACAGTATGCCCGACGGCTGGGGACGCCTGCTCACTGACCGAATGCTGCGCCGCCATGGCATTGACCCATATTCGACCGGACCGTTGCCACGCCTGTCCATCGTCAAGGACATGCGGGAGCGCATTGCCGACGCCGGCTTCACCGTGCGCGACTGATCCCGTACTGCGCCATAAGGTGTGGCGTGGCCTTAACACGGATGAGGTGGCCGAGCCGAACGCCTTCGCGATGGACGCCACCATCGCCGCATTCACGCGCGGCGGCGATTGGGTCGATGCGTTGCGCGGCTATCTGGCGGACAACAAGCGTGAGGCACGGCGCATGATCGACAAGTACAACGCCGCCGCTTCGTCCGACGCGCATGTGCGGCTGGTCTCCGGCCTGGCCACGTATCTGATGTGGCTCGACTGTTCGGCGTTCACCCATGCAGCCGGAGACGGCAGACCGGGCCGTTTCGCCGACACCGACGAGCTGTGCGAGTATCTGCGGCGCGAGCACGCGGTGCGCTTCTCCCCCGGCGCCCAGTTCGGCGGCAACGGGCGTGATTTCATCCGCATCAACGTCGCTTGTCCGCGCTCCCGTATGGGGGAGGGAATCCGGCGGCTGCTTGCCGGACTTGCAGCGGCGTTATGACAAAGTCCTGGTCCGCATGTGGACCAGGGCCTATAACTCAGTTACACCGATCAGTGGTTGAAGGCCATGACGCCGACGAGTTTGTGCGGCACGTACGGTTCCTCCAGGTAGGCGATCTCCTCATCCGTGAGCTTCAGGGCCACGGCGTCGAGCGCACCATCGACGTGATGCGGCTTGGTCATGCCGACCACGGGCGCGGTCACCTTGGTGAGCAGCCAGGCGAGCGACACGGCGGTCATCGACGTATCGTGCCTGGCGGCGACCTCGGCCACACGCTCGATGATCACGTCGTCCTGCGCCTCGGTGGCGTCGTACTTGGAGTGCGCCACCTGATCCTCCGTAAGGCGCTTGGTTGCGGCCGAACCGGGCTTGCGAGCCAGGCGGCCGGCGGCGAGCGCGCTGTACGGGGTCATGGCGATGTTGTCCTCACGGCACAGCTTGGTCAGTTCGCGCTCGTCCTCACGGGCGATGAGGTTGTAGTGGCTCTGGATGGACACGAACTTGGCCCAGCCGTTGGCTTCGGCGAGCGCGTTCATCTTGGCGAGCTGGTAGGCGTAGCAGTTGGAGATGCCGATGGCGCGCGCCTTGCCTGCCTTGACGGCCTCGTTCATGCCTTCCATGATCTCGGCCATGTCGGTGTGGTAGTCCCACATGTGGCAGATGTAGAGGTCCACGTAGTCGAGTCCGAGGTGCTTGAGGCTGGCGTCGAGGTTGTTCAGTACGTGCCGCTGGCCGGTCACGCCGGCCTCCCGTTCGGCGTCCGTGCGCGGCAGGAACTTGGTGGCCACCTGGTAGTCCTCGCGTTTGCCCGCGATGGAGCACAGCGCGCGGCCCACGTACTCCTCGCTGGTGCCGTCCGCGTAGCCGATGGCGGTATCGTAGAACGTGATGCCGTGCTCGAAGCCGTACTTGATGATCTCGCGCGATTGGTCGGCGTCGAGGATCCACGAGTGGTGGCCCTTGGTCGCGTCGCCGAAGCCCATGCATCCCATGCAGATGCGAGATACGGTCACGTCGCTGTTGCCTAGCTTGGTGTATTCCATAATGCTCCTTCACCTATGCGCCCATTGTGGGAACCCGTTGGTTGTATTACAGCGCGGATACCTCGTCCCGTCCAATAGGCCGCACTGATATCCAGCCATGCATCGCGGGCATGGAATTCACCTGCGGCTTGTACACTGGCCGCATGCAGTTGACGGTGAAACGGTTCGAGGAACTGAGCGCGGCGGAATTGTATAAGATCTACCGCGTGCGCGTGGCGGTGTTCGTGGTGGAGCAGCAGTGCGCCTATCAGGAGGTGGATGAGGCGGACCGGCGTTGCTGGCATGTGTTCCTGCATGACGAGGACGGCATCGCCGCCTACTGCCGCGTGATTGACCCCGGCGTCACGTTCCCCGAGGCCTCCATGGGCCGCGTGCTGGCCACCCGCCGCAGGCAGGGCCTCGGTACCCGCATCGTGCAGGCGGGCCTTACGGTGGCACGGGAACGCATGCATGCCGACGTGGTGCATATCGAGGCGCAGACCTACGCGCGCGGGCTGTACGAGCAGCTCGGTTTCACGCAGGTCTCCGATGAATTCCTGGAGGACGGCATCCCTCACATCGGCATGATGTGGCGGGCTGAATAGCCGCATGACCCCCGGGCGGCATTACCGGATGGCGTAATCCGCGTAAAGGGCCGCACAAGAAGGTGACGTTCAGTCCTGAGCGCCGCCTTCCTTCGCGTCAAGCAGGAGCTGGCCCCACTTTTCGAATTCCTTCAAGGCGGGGATGATGGCATAGCCGTTGTCGGTCAGCGAGTATTCGACGCGCGGCGGGACCTCGTTGTATTGGGTGCGGTTGACGAGGCCGTATTCCTCGAGGTCGCGCAGGGTGTTGGTGAGCATCATGTTGGTGATGCCGAGCTCGCGCTTGATCTCGTTGTATCGCGCGGCGCCGCGTTCGCTGAGCACATACATGACCGGCAGCTTCCACTTGCCTTCGATGGCCTTGAACGCATAACCCATCGCGCAGGTGGGGGCGGTGATGCCGTCGGCTCCGGTGTTTTCAACATGCTTGCTCATGGTTTTCCATCCTAACATCGTTGCCATATCACAAAAATCAGTTTTTTATTCTAAGGACGAAAAGTATATGTACTGATGCATACTGTCCTTATCAGCAATACCGCGGTACGACCGCGGCGACATCGAAAGGAACAGGAATCACCATGACCAAGCACATCCTCGTCATCCAGGGCAGCCCCACCAAGGGCGGCAACGCCGACATGCTCGCCGACGCCTTCATCGAAGGGGTCGAAGCCGCCGGCAACACCGCGACCAAGCTCACGCTCGCGGACATGAACATCGCCCCGTTCACCGCTTACGACCAGCCGGCCGACGACATGACGCAGGTGATGGAGCAGATGAAGGCGGCGGACGGCATCGTCATCGCCACGCCGACCTATTGGATGCAGTTCTCGGCGCAGATCAAGGCGATGATGGACCGTTTGCCGTTCGACGCACACGATGATCTGGCCGGCAAGGAATCCGCGCTGCTGGTCGCCGGCGCCAGCCCCGAGGAGGTGCTCACCAAGAACGTGTTCGGCTACTACCAGATGTGCTTCGGTGAAAGCCTCGGCTGGAAGATCAAGGGCTCGGTGATCGCGGCCGGAGTGTTCGCACCCGGTCAGGTGGCCGCCACCCCGTATCTCGACAAGGCCCGCGAGCTCGGCCGCGAGTTCTGAACGGCACGGCACGCAGGCACGCAAGACGCAAACAAGCCATAGCGCAGCAAGGAAGCAGCATCATGCAAATCGCACTCATCACCGGTTCGGGCCGCAAGGGCGGCCTCGGTTACGAAACCGCCCGCCAGCTCGGCGAGGCCGGCTATCACGTCATTCTCGCCGCCCGCCGCCCCGAGCTGGCGCAGCTCACCCAGGCACTCATCGACCAGGGCATCTCCGCCAGCTACGTGGTGATGGACACCACCGACGAGGCCAGCGTCACGGCCGCCGCCGCGGAGGTCGAGCGTCACTTCGGCCGGCTCGACGTGCTCATCAACAACGCGGCGTCCATGCGCGCCGGGGAATCGGTGGAGCAGCAGGATCTCACCGAGATGCGCATGGTGCTCGACACCAACGTTATCGGCACCTGGAACGTCACCCAGAAGTTCATTCCGCTGCTGCGCAAGTCGGAGCACGGCCGTATCGTCAACGTCTCCAGCGGCGCCGGCTCCTACGGCGACCCGCAATACGGCTTCCTGCATGGCAATATGGGCATCCCCGCATCCGGCTACGGCATCTCCAAGCTCGCGCTCAACGGCCTGACCATCAAGACCGCGAAGGAACTCGCCGCGGACCGCATCCTCGTCAATGCGGTCTGCCCGGACATCACCGACACCTTCGGTTCCGGCATGTTCGGCCGCCCGGTCGAAATCAGCGCGAAAAGCGTGACTTGGGCCGCCACCCTGCCGGACGACGGCCCGACCGGCGGATTCTTCCGCGACGGCCGTCCGCTGCCGTGGTGACCGGCGTCACCGGGAATGCCGTCAAGCCATTGCCTGGAGGAAAAGCCAGCCGCTCACTCCGGCCGCCGCCGCGTTTCTGGATGAGCTGCGCGCTGTGATTTAATCCGGTCGGTGGCTGCAGCGGAATCACGGCAAAGTCCGTTCACATCCGATTCCGTGATTCCGCTGCCAACCGACACCCATCAAGCACGCACCGGCACATCCTTGCGCGACAGCATCAGCACATACCAGGCCACCGGCAGCGTCAGCAAACCGCCTGCCACGAATACCCATGCAATCGGAATCACGTCAGCGAGCGGCGCGAAGATGAGCATGCCCAACGGCATGCCGAGCGTGGACAGCATGGTGTCGAGGCCGAATACGCGACCGACCATGGACTCGTCGGATTCGGACTGCATCACGGTGCGCATCGGGCCGACGCAGACTGCCGAGGCAACGCCGTTCAACACATCAATGATGAGGTACAGCAGCAGGTTACGGGAAACGCCCAAGCCGATAACCGTGACGCCGACCATGGCAATGCCCAATGCGACGGCATACATTTGCGCGACGTTTCTGCGCAGCAACTTGGGCCCGATGGCGGACATCAGCGCGCCACCGAGCAGCATGCCGACGCTCAGGCCGAGTTCGTTGGCGGCGAGTTTGTCGGATGCCGTGGTGAGGTTCATGAATCCGAGGTTCAAATTGATGCCGTCGAATTCGCGGGTCATGAGCAGCAGGGTCAGGTTCATCGGCGCGACCGACATCAAGCAGGTCAGCGCATCGCCCAGAATCACGCCTTTCAGGTGCGGGTGATGCATCGCGTATGCCAGACCGACCTTCAAATCGGCAAAGGTTCGGCGCAGGACCGCGATGGGATCGGCGACCGCGGAGCCAGTGGCACCGGCGGTGGCGCCGTTTCCCTGTGCTTCCGCCGCATCGCTCGGCACAGTACCGTCCGGCACAGTACCGTTCCGCACGGCGCTATCCTGCACGGCACTATTCCGCGCAATCGCGCGAGGCACGCGAATCATAGCCACAAAACCCACGCCAATCACCGCAGTGGTCACATCCACCAGCAGAATCGCCCACAATGGCACCAAGTTGACCAGTACTGCAGCAAGAGCGGGCGCAGCAATGCGATTCGCTGAATCAATCACGCCGAATATCGCATTGACACGCAACAATTTACCGGCCGGCACCACGTCGGGGATAAACGATTGCACGGCCGGCTGCTGAATACCGCCGCCGGCCGAACGGATGAGCAGCACCACGAAAATCAGCGACAGGCTCGCCCAGTCGAGTGCGAAACTCACGGACAGCAACACCGTCACTCCGGCGATAATGAGGTCCGGCAGAATAATCAGCGCTTTGCGATTGTAGCGGTCGGCCATCGGCCCGCCGAAAATCGAGACCAGCGACTGCGGCAATACGCCGAACAAAGTGGCCAGCAGCATGGCCGAACCGGTGCGGGTCTGCATCACGATCCACCACCAGATGGCGAATTGAACCACGCTGGAGCCGAGCAACGAGAACGCCTGACCGGTAAGCAGCAGTGCGGCACGACGCATCCATCCGGTTTCGGATGGATCAGACATGGATCCGGCAGGCGGCACGGGCGTCGGCGTCGAGGCCGAGCCAGTGGCCGAACCGGCCATCGTCTCGGTTTCGGGCAACGACGATTCTTCCGACAATTGGTGAGACATATAAGTGTTCTGAACTTTCTTTTGTTCACGCGCGATGGACGGACGATACGGATTGTCGTACGTCTCGATATCGCGCAACGTTGATTTGCATATGACGCAACGGCGTACCTACCAGCTCGGCAGGTATGCCAAGGCCCAGCCATGGGCCCACTTACCCGTTAGATCGCAGGCTTCAGCGCGAATCGCGCCATCGTCATCATGCAACGCATAGAACACATAGTTGCTGACCATAATCATCGACGTTGACATGCCGTCTGCATCCGGTGCGCTATGTCCGATTCTTGGAACACGGCGCGGCGGCATCGCGGCAGCCGCAGGTACGACAATGGCCCGCACCACCACAACATATGTTGCGGTGTGCGGGCCATGAGTGTATTTGAGTATCTAGTCAGTGGTTGCGAATGGCGTTGCGCAAAGGCAGGACGCTGGTGGGCGAGACGGACAGTTCGTCGAGTCCGATCTCGAGGAACGTATCGGTCAAGCTCAAATCAGCGCCGAGCTCGCCGCAGATGCCACACCAGATGCCATGACGATGGGCCGCCTCGGTGGCCATGCGGATCATGCGCAATACGGCGGGCGAGTGCGGGTCGGCGAAGCGCCCGAGGTTCGGGTTCTGCCGGTCGCATGCCAGCGTGTACTGGGTCAGATCGTTGGTGCCGATGGAGAAGAAGTCAACCTCAGCGGCCAGTTCGTCGGCCATGATCACCGACGCGGGCGTCTCGATCATGATGCCCACCTGGATGTGCTCGTTGAAGTCGATGTGCTCGCCGCGCAGCTCATCCTTGACCTCTTCGAGAATCTTCTTGGCATCACACACCTCCTGCACGGAGGTGATCATGGGCAGCATGATGGCGATATTGCCATACACCGAGGCGCGCAGCAGGGCACGCAGCTGCACCTTGAAGATCTCCGGCCGGGTCAGGCAGATACGGATGGCACGGTAGCCGAGCGCGGGATTGGCCTCATGCTCCAGATTGAAGTAGCCGACCTGCTTGTCCGCGCCGATGTCGAGCGTGCGGATGACGACGAGGCGGTCGCCCATCTTCCGCGCGACTTCCCTATAGGCCTCGAACTGGAACTCCTCGGTCGGGTAGTCCTCGCTCTCCAGGTACAGGAATTCGCTGCGGAACAGACCGATGCCCTCGGCGTCGTTGGCCAGCACGGCGGTCACGTCCGAGGGACGGCCGATGTTGGCGTACAGGCGGACTTTCTGGCCGGACTTGGTCTCGGTGGGCTTGCCCTTGAGCTCCTGCAGCAGACGCAGATGCTCCTCGTACTTGGCTTTCCTGCCCTGGTATTCGGCGAGAGTCTCCTCGTCCGGGTCGACGAACACCAGTCCGCTGGTGCCGTCGATCACCGCGGTGTGGCCGTCGTCGTCCGGGTCGAAGGCGTCGCCGATGCCGATGATGGCGGGCAGGCCCATCGTGCGGGCCAGGATCGCGGTGTGCGAGTTCGCGGAACCCTTGGCGGTCACAAAGCCGAGCACCTTGGCGCGGTCGAGCTGCACGGTCTCGCTGGGGGCCAGGTCCTCGGCGAGGATGATCCGGCTCTCGCCACCTTCCTCGTCCGCCGCAGCTCCGCCACGCTTGCCTTCGAGCACGTTGATCACACGGCGGGAGACATCCTTGACGTCGGCGGCGCGCGCCTGCATGTACGAGTTGTCCATCGCGGCAAACATGGCGGCGAACTGTTCGGCAGTGCTGTTGACCGCGAACTCGGCGTTCACTTTGCTTTGCGAAATCAGGTCCTCGATGCTCTCCACGTAGTCCGGGTCCTGGAGCATGAGCTGGTGGGTGTCGAACAATTCCGCCTTACCTTCGCCGAACTCCGCCGCGGTCTTGTCACGCAGCTGCTTCAGCTGGGTGACAGCCTCGTCACGGGCCGCGCGGAAACGCTCGACCTCAGCCTGTGGATCATCAACTACGCGACGTTCTACGGCATGGTCCGCGGTATCCAGCACACGGACTGCGCCAATGGCGATACCCGCCGATACACCGACGCCTTGTATCGTTCTCATCACAGGTTCTCCTTGAGGAACTGCTCGAGCTCGGCCGCAGCCTTGACTTCGTCGCTACCCTCAACCCTGACAGTGATCTCATCACCCTGCCGGGCATCAAGTCCCATGACGCCGAAGATGCGTTTGGCATCTACGGACTTACCCCTATAGTCGACGATGACGCTCGAATCGTATTCCAGCGCCTTAGCGACCAACAGACCAGCGGGACGGGCGTGCATGCCCTCAGGGTCGGATACGGTGAACGTGAATTCCTGAGACATAGTGTGCTCTCCTTATACGCGATATACGTCTGCAGTCGTTCGCCGCCGGCAACAACGAAAGTGAATGCTCACCCGAAGCAACAATTACACTGCACTTACACCAAGCGTACAGCGGTAATGGCTTCCACGAACCGCCGCACCGCTTCTGACGGATTGTTCGGGTAGAACAGTCCGTAGTCAATAGTTACATTCCATTCCATCGGCATGATTCGAATCATCGGATGGATGCCGATGCCATGTTCTTTCCGTCCGGCAATCGAACACGCCCACTTTGCTTTTCGACCCCTGGCGCTAGTATCCGGTTCCGGCTATTAGAAAAGAGAGGAAGGAAGTTCTTATGGCCGCCATTACTATCGCAACTATCACCACCCTTGCCGCAGCTGCCCTGTGCCGCCTGTGAGGATTACAGCAATAGTTCTTGCATAGGTCGCTGTGTGATGCACTGAGTTTTCAGCACATCACACGGCGACCTTTTTTCTATAACAAATCGGTAAAACCGTGATATCGCGTCACGTCCATTGCCCACGGATTCGCGCACGATACATAACCGCAATGGAACAATCGTCATAGCAACGGGAACCATCGCACTGCAATCACCCGCCACCCCAAGCGTTGCGCGCACTTCGGGAAACTACGATGACAGTAGGCCGTGAACCAAGCGGGGCAAGGCAATGCCATGCCGTCGCTTCAACGGTGGACCGATTCCAAGCAAAGGAGCGATTATGACCGTAAACACGTACGACGTCACCGCGGACCTCACCCCGGAGGGACTTGTCGAATGGCAGCGCATGGTGGCTGGCGAGGTCTATGAGGACTCGCACCCGGAAATCGAACGCAAGCGCGTGGAGGCCAAGAAACTGTTCCGCGCCTACAACCGGCTCGATTACGATCAGGAGGACGAACGCCGTGCCATCATGGAACAGCTGTTCGCCGCGGTGGGTGAGGACGTGTTCATCGAGCCGAATTTCCGTTGCGAGATGGGCCGCAACATCACCATCGGCTCGCACGCCTACATCAACTTCGACTGCGTGATGCTCGACAACGCGCCCATCACCTTGGGTGATTACGTGTGGATCGCGCCGATGGTGGGCCTGTTCGCCACCAACCATGCGCTCGATTTCGAGGAGCGTAAGAACGGCGCCTGCCAGGCCAAGCCGATCGTCATCGAGGACGGCGTGTGGCTCGGAGGCCACGTGACGGTGCTCGGCGGCGTGACCATCGGCCGAGGTTCGGTGATCGGTGCGGGTTCGGTGGTCACGCACGACATTCCGGCCGGTGTGGTCGCGGTCGGCAACCCGGCCCGTGTGCTCCGGCCGATCACCGAGGCGGACAAGACCGGCTTCTGCGAGCGCATCGCCGCCCGCAACGCTGCACGCTGAGCACTCGCGAGCACCCCTCCCTCGTCCGTGCCCCATACTCCGTCTCCCGAATCTGAGACGGGTTGGCTCGATTATGCCACCACGATCCAACCAACCCGTCTCAGGTTTACCGACGCATACCCAGATCAGCGCTTCCCACAGGCTTCACTGTCCAGCACGCGGATCCTTCAGCCCCTCACGCACGATGGTGAAATCGGTGAAGTATCGCTTGCCGCCTTCACCGGTAGGCGACTGCGCCTCGAACCCCACTTGGAGCGTCTTGGCGAATGGCATGCGCGCCAGACGAGACATGTAGTAGAAGTCGCCGTCATACGAGTAGTGAATGGAGAATACGTCGCCGGTACGGGCCAGCTGGAGCCAGATGGAGTCGCCCGGGATGGTCACGCCATACCCGTCATCGGAATGATCGTTGGTCATCACCGTGACCACCGACTTGAATCCGTAGTCGCCTTGTTCGAAGCAGGCCTTCACCCAATGGGTATCATCCTGGAAGGCGAACAGGCCGGCACCGTCGAACTGGCTTTTGTGTTCCAACCGCACTTTGGCGCGACAGGTGAAATCACCCTCGATCGTCGTATACGCAAATGCGGCGTCCGCCTTGACCTCCCCGCTGACCGGATTGGCGAAGTAGTCCTTGCCCGGCTCCGCTTCCATGATCAGCACGTTGTCTTTGATTTCGAAGGTGCAGTTTCCTTGCAGCATGATTATCTCCTTTGGTTGTCTCACCCGCAGCCCTCTGTCGGGATGCAGGCGCTATATAAGTACGGGGATATGTTTTACGGACATGGCTTTTCTGAACCATGTGTACTATGAGATTAATTCCAGATTTAACATGCCACCACCAAAATAACGGCCATTTTTCACTATTATTGAATCAGAAGATGCAATTATATTTCCACCACTGTTGCAATAGGCAAGGAGTCAACCATGCCAGCCGAACCCGCCCCATCACGCCCTCCACATGTCCTGTCGCTCGCCGCGAAAGATGCTGCCAATACCCTGAACAAGGCCGTTCCCGTCAACGATGATTATTCGGAGGACATCCGCTATGACGACCCGTCCATACCGATTCATTTCTGTATGGATTACTTCGATACACTCATCGGCCATGAGATCAACATCCACTGGCACACGGATTTCGAATTCGCTTTCATGCTGAAAGGCGCATGCGATTATCACCCGCATGGCACCTCGAATACAATTCGACTGCAACAGGGCGATGGCATCTTCGTGAATTCGAAAATGCCGCATTCGGCGGATCATCCCACACCGGGTGCCGTGATGAGCTGCTTGACCGTCTCCCCGCTGTTCTTCTCGGGACAACCGGCCGGTACCATCTATCTCGACCATGTGCTGCCAGTGTCCAGCAAGCCGTTCGCGGGGCTGAGACTCACCGCCGAACGGGATGCCGTCATGCTGAGGGAGATTCGAGCGCTCACCGCGGTCGGCCGGCATGATCCCATGCGAGCATTGGACTACATGACGCACATGGCCACGTTGTGGAAGGAATTGCTCCGGACACTGTCCACAAGGGACATCCCGGAAGCGCCGAGTGTCGAGCAGCGCCGCGAACAGCGTATGCGAGTCATGCTCGTGTTCATCCAGCAGCATTATGGCGAGCCGATCGATTTGAACGATATCGCGGCGAGCGCTTCGGTCAGCAGGACGGAATGCTACCGTCTCTTCAAAACCCATACCGGCAGCAGCCCCGTGGACTATCTGCTGTCGTACCGGCTGAGGCAGGCGGCCGCAAAGCTTGTCTCCGACGACGACAGCATCGCCCATGTCGCCCGCATCTGCGGCTTCGCCAACGCCAGCTATTTCGGCAAACGATTCCGCGAGCACTTCGCGCTCTCTCCCGGTATATACCGCAAGCAATACGGCGACCGCGATTCGTCAGATTCGTCGGCTGTGAGATGAATATGACACGCCATACGCCGGTTGCTCCACCGTTACGCCTATAGTTCATTTTGAGATATACCGGCTTGCAATATTACTCAGCGAGCCATGTGAACACCCACTCGTAAAGGAGAGGCAACATGAAGACCCTGGTGCTCGTATTCCACCCGTCCCTGAAGGGCCAGTCCCACGTCAACGCCGCGCTGGTCGAGGCCGCCGAGGGCCTGGAGAACGTGACCGTGCGCGACGAGTACGCGCTGTACCCGGACGGCAAGATCGACGTCAAGGCCGAGCAGGCCGCCGTCGAGGCTGCCGATCGCGTGGTGTTCCAGTTCCCGCTGTACTGGTTCTCCTCCCCCGCCCTGCTGAAGACCTGGGAGGACGACGTGCTGGAGCACGGCTGGGCATACGGCTCCGAAGGCCACGCCTTCGAGGGCAAGGAGTTCGGCGTCGCCGTTTCCACCGGTTCCCCGGAGTCCAAGTACCAGCCGGAGGGCGACAACAAGTTCAAGATCGAGCAGGTGCTCGTCCCGTTCCAGGGCACCGCCAACCACATCAACGCCACCTGGATCAAGCCGTTCGTGACCTTCGGCTCCTTCGGCATCTCCGATGAGGCGCTGGCCGAGGCCGTCAAGAACTACAAGGATTACCTGACCAAGTAGTCTGCGGTTTTCCTTGCATCCTCCACGGCTCCTTCGATCACGAGGGAGCCGTTTTCATATTCGGTTCACCTCGCATGAACCAAGCATGAACCGACCCGTATACAGCATCTATTGCATCGAAATCAAAGCAACGACAACGTCAAATCAACACCTTCAAGATACGGACGGCAAACTTCGGCGCAATACCGCCAAATGCGACGCTCACCTTCCTCGGATACCCATTTCGCATTGATGCGCTTGCGTCGCATATTGCCCCAGAATTCGCCGCTCACTCCTTCGACGGCCGGCGAAGAGGCCAACGCCACGCTGGTTCGCGCGCCATGCCGCGCGGTGCGTACGAACGGGAGCCAGAACACCAGCAACGGCAACATCCAAGGTGTTTTGCGCAGCGATTCGCGCTGCAACGAGGTGGCGGCCGATCCGGGCTCCACGGTATTCACCGTAACGTTGCGCACACCAGCCGCTTTGAACCGCGCATCGAACTGCCGCATCAGCCACCAGACATACAACTTCGAGAGGCCATAGGCGCGAACCATTGAATAATGACGCTCCAGTTCAATGTCGTCAAGCATCGGCCGGCCACCTTGACGATAGGATTCACTGGCCACGGTGACGATACGAGCGGATTCACCGCGTTTCAACATCGGCAGCAGCAGATTGGTCAGCAGGAACGGTGCAAGCGTATTGATGGCGAACGTCTTCTCATGACCTTCCGCCGTGACTTCTCGCTCGGAGCCGAACTGCCCTCCTGCATTATTGACGAGCACGTCAAGCCGCCCATAAGTAACGGTGATTTCATTTGCGAATCGTACGACTTCGCTCATCAGCGACAAATCGGCCACATGGGCGTATACGTTGCGGTTGCCGGTGCGCCGTTCGACCCAATCACGTGCTTCCCGCGTCTTCTTTGGATTGCGACCGTGCATGATGACCGCATGCCCTTGAGTCGCGAGCGCGAGCGCCGTCTGTTTGCCGATGCCGCTGGATGCGCCAGTCACCAGAATGACTTTGCCCGCGGATGATGATGTATTGATGGATTGCACAGTGCTCATGGCCATCGATTGCGCCTTTCCGATTATGATGTAACAAGTGTGACATCATTGACGATAGCCATCGAGCTTTGGCAGCCGCAAGGCATCTCGGCACGGCGATGACAGAACGAAAGGAACTGTGACATGGCGCATGCACCTCAGACCGGGGCATCAACTCAACAGTTCGCAGACGGCGATAGCACCAAAGCCCGCAGAATTGCCACCCTGCATCGCAATAACGAGGAATCGAACGCTTTTGTGCGCGCATGCATCGAAGGCGCGCTTATCCAACTGATGGAAACGAAGCCATTCGAATCAATCACCGTCACCGACATCGCCACACGAGCCGGTGTCTCACGCAATGCCTACTACCGTAATTACGCCTCGAAAGAGGCGATTCTAGACGGGTTCCTCTCCACCATCTTCGAACAGATCAATCACAGTCTGATGCGATACGACCCGATGACGCAGACCCGCGAGGCCTGGCTGGCCATGCTTGCCGGCGTGCGCAGCATCGCGCCGCAGTATCGGCTTATTCTTGAGGCAGGCCAAGGAAACCGCATTCGCGAGCGGATGCGCGCGAGCATGAATCGCAGCGCCGTCCGCTGCCAGATCGGCCCACGCTATGCCGCCTGCTATTGGGCGGGTGCACTGTGCGAAGTCATCGACCAGTGGGTGCTCAACGACATGGATGCGCCTGACGAGGTGCTGGCCGGCATCATGACCGATCTGATGCTTCATGGCGTCGCCACCGCCGAACGCTACCATACCGGCTGCCAAGCGGCATGACCAGAGAGCCTCACATCACAAACGGTCGGCAATCAGCGTGCAATGTTCCCGTACCACGGCCGCGGAAGCATGGAATTTTGCTAGTTCATCCTCGTTGAGATGAAGGTCGACGAAGTCGCCCACGCCACTGCCATCGAGCGCAACCGGGAGCGAAAGGAATACATCCCGTTCCCTATACTCGTATTCGCCGCTTATCAATGTGGACACGGATACGACGCCACGTTCGTTCCACAGGATTGTCCGAATCAGCCCGGCAACGGTTGCGGCGATACCGTAGCTGGTTCCGCCGCGCAATCCTTTGATGTCGAGGCCTCGCCTGCGAGTCTGCTCTTCGATGCCGGCAAGCGTGACTCCCGGATATCGGTCGCGGTTGTCCTCCAAATACTGCGCGAACGATTTGCCGATGAACGAAACCGTGGACCACGGCACAAATTGCGAATCGCCATGTTCGCCGATCACATATCCCGATACCAATCGCGGATCGAGATGCGTGGTTGTGCCGATAATCGCTTTCATACGGGAAGTATCGAGCGCCGCACCCGAACCGAACACCTGCGCTCGCGGCAAACCGGTACGCCGCCACGCGAACCAGCTCAACACGTCAACCGGATTCGACACCATGATCAAAATGCCATCGAAACCCGAATCCCTGATGTGCTTCAGTATCGGATCCACAATGTCGATGGCCGCATCGAGCTCCTGCATACGGGTCTCGCCCGGCTTCGGTTTCGGCCCGGCCGTGATGACCACCACATCGGCGCTGGCGCAATCATCCCAGTCACCTGCCCGAATGGTGATGAATCGGCCGAGGAATTCGGAGCCGTCGGCCAAATCCATAGCCAAGCCTTTTGCTTTATCCGGATTATGGTTGATGAGCACCAGCTCATTGCATAATCCTTGCTCCACGATGGCGCTGGCCACCGCCGAACCCACGCTGCCGGTTCCGACGATCACCACCCGATTGTGATGCGAAGCAATCACAAGCTTTCCTTTCCTTGCACGAGCCTTCCCGCGACCCGCAACCGCTGCCGAAACCCGACCCGCATCACTTCACTGCGGTGAAGAAGAATCGCGGGAACGGGAAGATGATGCTGCCGTCCGACTGTATTGGGTAGGCTTCACGCACTTGGGCGAATACCTTGGCCTCGAAGTTCGCGCGCGACTCATTATCCGGCAGCGCTTGCAGATATGGGCGTAGCCCCGTGCCGCGGTACCAATCCATAATCGCTTCATGCGAAGGCAACGTATGCATGTACGAGGTCTTCCACATGCGGAAACTTGCCGCGTGTTCACGCAGCAATTCCCAATAATCAGGAGGTGTCAGATTATAGAATTCCCGCTGCTGCGGCAGTCGATCCGCATAGTCCGGCGAGTGCACGATTTCGGCGATGATGCGGTGGATCGGCTCCTCGTAGTTCATCGGCGTCTGCACGGCCAGCATGCCGCCACGCTTCAGGCGCGCAAGCAGTTCCGGGATCAGTCGCTCATGGTCGGGCACCCATTGGATGCATGCGTTGGAGAACACCACATCGAAGTCGTTCGGCAGCGCGGCGAGCTCATCCGGCTGCGATACGTCGCATAGCGCGAAGTCGATATCGGGATGGGCCTTGCGTGCGGCATCGATCATCTCCGGAGAATTATCGATACCGAGGATCTCCGCATGCGGGTAGCGTTCGCGCAGGACCGCGGTGCTGTTGCCCGGCCCGCAGCCGATGTCTAGCACACGCTTGACACTGCCGTCATCGGGAGGCAGCTGCATCGCCAAATCACGCGAGGGTTGCGTGCGTTCGTTCTTGAAGCGCAGGTATTGCGCGGAATCCCATACGACCATGGGCCCTACGCTAATCCGCGACACAGGGGTGTCCATATTGCTGACCACATGCCGGACTGCATGGTCAACAGCCGCGGTTGCGCACGGCTGCGCGAAACGGCATATCGATGGCAGTACGATAGGAGCGGCAATGTCGCCTCATCATCGGCATTCGCGACCCACAAGGCAGAAAGGTTCCCCATGAAGACTTTGGTACTGGTATTTCACCCGGACATGAGCAAGTCCCGCGCCAACGCGACGTTGATGGCCGCGGCGCAGGAACTGTCCGCAGACAAGGTCACCGTGCGCGACGAATACGCACAGTACCCGGACGGCAGGATCGACGTCGCCGCAGAACAGCGGCTCATCGAATCGCACGACCGCATCGTATTGCAGTTCCCGCTCTACTGGTACTCCTCCCCCGCCCTGCTCAAGGAATGGGAGGATCAGGTGCTGGCGTTCGGCTGGGCATACGGGCCGGACGGCAAGGCGCTCGAGAGCAAGGAAATCACGGTGGCCACCACCGCGGGCGGCCCGGAAAGCGAATACCAGCCGGAAGACAACGGCGCCACGATGCACGAAGTGCTGTCGCCCTACCGCATGATGGCCCGTTACGTACACGCCGCCTGGCGCGAGCCCTTCGTGGTCTTCGGCGCGATGGAGCTTTCCGACGAGGCGTTGGCCGAAACCGCCAAGCAGTATCAGGCGTTCCTTTCGGCCTGATACGTCGACGCCGTTCCCGGCAGAAGGCGGCTGAGGCCGCGGAGCGCATACCGACGCTATTGGTCTGGCGCGCACATGTCAGGCGCATGCTCATCATGCGGCAGCCTTGGCGGGCCCACGGCCACGAGTCGCTGACCCGATGGCGTTATCCAGTCGCCCATCCACCCAACCACCCACCCGTACGCCTCGCGCGCACTTAACCCTCACTATGTATGCGCCCCAACGAAGCGCCCGCATACATAGTGAGGGTTGAGACCTCCGAGTCCTCACTATGTATGCGGGTACCTGGTTCAGCCGCATACATAGTGAGGAC
Source organism: Bifidobacterium sp. SO4 (assembly GCF_018555355.1). Lineage (NCBI taxonomy): Bacteria > Bacillati > Actinomycetota > Actinomycetes > Bifidobacteriales > Bifidobacteriaceae > Bifidobacterium > Bifidobacterium sp. SO4. The sequence goes on along the minus strand of NZ_JAFEJP010000011.1, from coordinate 18,836 downwards.
TCAAAGTCGAATCACGGACAGTCAACACCATTCAGCACCCACGCAGCTCCATCAGACCCGCAATACCCCAGCAAACGAACACGGCTTCACACCATCGCACAGTCGCAATCGGATTATCCGCAGCCGCCAGACCGGCCGACCGAAGCTGAAACCACATACCCCGTTTCGGCTTGCCAAGCCAACGCCTCGCATTTGACCATGGCATCATGAGAACGCACCATGCCCTTGACCGGCTCATCAACGACGCCGAGCAGAACCTACGTTGTTTCCATCCGCCGACCAACACCTTGCGCCAAGCCGTCCTCGTACGAATTCGCAATGGCTATGTGACACGAACCTTCCGCAACGCATACGCACGCACCGATTACTGGAAGTCGCTGAATCCAGCAGAGCAATCACGCCATATCATTCGAACGCTTTCCCGGCAATTCCCCAATCGGGTGTTTGCGGGCCTTAGCGCGGCGGCGATCCTGCAATTGGACTACAGCTGGAGCCTTCATCACGACAACGTCGTATTCGTCACACAACAGACGGGAACGTCCGCACGCACATACCAAGGCATACGGCGCATCCACGCTTCAACGACGACAGTCACGACCATGCTGCATTACCGCACAGGCAGCGGAATCGGCACGTTGTTCCTTGCGTTACCGCCTGAATCACCGCGAATAGCCAACATAACGATTGGCGGAAGAAAACCGGAGATCACCAATATCGTACCGATAACCTCCCCCGCGCAGACCCTGGTCGACTGCGGATTGCAGTTCTCATTCATGCATGCCTTGCCCATGTTCGATTCCGCGGCACGCAGAAAGCTCGTTACCACCGAGCAAATCATCGAGGTTTGCGATCAATCGCGAACGGATTGCAGTCGCGCGTTAAGACTTGCGCATTACATGAATCCACTCAGCGAGAACGGCGGCGAATCCTTGTGTCGCGCCGTCATCATCGAAGCCGGGTTCGTGGTTCCCGATCTGCAGCATGCATTCACCAATCCCGATGCCCCGTGGAAGGAATATCGGGTGGATTTCGTCTGGCATACGCCCGATGGGCGCATCATCGTATTGGAGTTTGACGGCACCGCCAAATATGTGGATCCCACGATGACCAATCGCCGGAACATCCAACAGGTGGTGAACGCCGAGCAGGAGCGGGAGGCAGGCTTGCGCAAAGCCGGCGTGTCGACGATCATTCGGACCAATTACGACGAGACCGTGCAGCGGACGCCCCTGATCCGCAAGTTGTTCGAGGCCGGGGTCCCTATGGTCACCATGAATCCGTTCTTCGAGCGGGCAACGGATGCCGATGGACAGGCGACGTAGGCAACGAAACACAACGTGCACGACACCGGTTATGCGAGAGGCCGCTGGTGCCGCCGGCCCGTCCCCGCAGATTGGCCTTCTCACGCATCACGCCACGGCAGCACATCTCACGCCACCGCAATACTCACTAAGTATGCGTCCGAACCAAGGAACCGCATACATAGTGAGGATTCAAGGGTCCCAATCCTCACTAAGTATGCGTGCGCTCCGTTGAGCCGCATACATAGTGAGGATCGCGACTCCGCTATACGCCCCGCTAGCCCATCGCACTGCGGCAACCTATAATGATAACGCAAACATCGTTGGAATCACGCGACTATAGGAGGCCATCAATGGACAACGCGAAGCGGCGCGAGGAGCAGCTGCCGTATCACTATGACGATCCGAGCATCATGGGCGGCCAACTCGAATACCAGGAGAAGCTGTGGGAGTTCAACCGGACGCACCCCACCGACGCGGAAGGCAAACAACGACTCCTCAAGGAGATGTTCGCCGAAATCGGCGACGGATGCCATGTGGAGACGCCGGCGCACGCCAACTGGGGCTTCCACCACGTCCATATGGGCAAAGGAGTCTACTGCAACGTGAACTTCACCTGCGTGGACGACGCGGACATCACCATCGGCGACTGGTGCATGTTCGGCCCGAACGTGGTCATCGCTACCGCCGGCCACCCGGTGCTGCCGGTGCTGCGCGAACATCACTACGTGTACGCGATTCCGGTCACGATAGGCCGCAACGTCTGGGTCGGCGCGAACGTAACGATCCTGCCGGGCGTCACCATCGGCGACAACTGCGTCATCGGCGCGGGCTCGGTGGTCAGCCACGACATCCCGGCGGACACCGTGGCCTACGGCGTGCCCTGCAAGGCCGTGCGTCCGATTGGCGAGAAGGATCGGGAATACTACTGCAAGAACCGCAAGCTCGACGTGTGGGAGTAGCGGAGCCCGGCTTTCGGCCGGTTACTTTCCGGCTGCGGCGGCATCCTCCTTGAGTGCGCGCAGCAGGGCCTTGTCGCGTTGCTCGATGACGCGCTTGCCGTCCTCGCCCTGCCAGGAGAAGAAGCCACGCCCGGTTTTGGCGCCAAGGTTGCCCTCCTTGACCTTTTCGGCGAGCAGCGGCGAGGGGCCGGTGCCGTTGTCCATGTCGTCGAACAGGTAGGTGCTGATGTTGTAGAACACGTCGAGGCCGCCAAGGTCGATGCTGGCCACCGGACCGACCAGGTTCCATCGGCGGCCGAGGCTGTACTTCATCACGTCATCCACGGTGGCGGCGTCGGCGATGCCCTCCTGGATGATGTGGAATTCCTCGCGCAGCACGGCCATCTGCAGTCGGTTGCCCACGAATCCCAGCGATTCCTTCTTGATTTTCGCCGGCTTCTTGCCGATGAGATTCATGAGGTCGAAGGTCACGTCCACCACATGCGGGTCGGTGTGGGCGCCAGGCACCACTTCCACCAACGGCATCAGTTGCGCCGGGTTCCAGAAGTGGGCGACCACGAATCGCGCGGGATGCTTCAGCACCGACTGGATGGCGGTCGGGCTGAGCCCCGACGTGTTGGTGGCGAAAATCGCGTCCTCGGGCGCGAACCGCTCGATCTCGCGCCACACATCCTGCTTGACCTCCAGGTTTTCCGCCACCGATTCGATGACGAAATCGGCATCCGTCACGCCTTCCTCATAGCCGACGACCGGCGTGATGCGGGCGAGCACATCGTCCACGGATTCGCCCTCATGCAGCAACCCGGCATCGGCGAACGTCTCGGCGTCCGCCCGAATGCGAGCCATGCCGCGGTCGAGCGAGGCCTCGCTGCGGCCGACCAGGCGCGTTTGGTAGCCGGCGAGCGCGAACTGCAACGCAATGGCATGGCCCATCGTGCCCGTGCCGACGTTGGCAATCACCTTGATATCGTTCGCATTCTTCACGTTTTTCACGTCCGACGCCGCCGCGCCATCCCGCTCCTGTGCCATCCGCCACCATCTCCATTCATCCTCGACGTTGATGACCTCGCAATTCCCGATTATGCCACCGATTCGGCGGCCGCGGCAGTCACGGGGGCATCCTTCCACCGCAGGAGTTCGAATGCCAGCACGTACGCGAGCAGCAGCGCGGAGGCCAGGAACACGCAGCGCAGGGCAAGGTCCAGCGAAGGCAGGAATGTGGCGATGACGCCGAATACCGCCACACCGATGGCACCGCCGACCTGGCGGAAGGTGTTGAACATGGCGGAGGCGATGCCGGCCTGCGAGGCGTTCACGCTTTTCAGGACCACCCCCGCGGCCGCCGGCGTGGTGATGGCCGCACCGAATCCGACCACGCTCAGCCCCGTGGCGATCACCCACACCGGAATCGGCCGAGGGGTCAGAAACTCGAACATGAACCCGGCGATCATGATGGCCAGTCCCAGGGTGATCGAGAACTTCGAGCCGCGTGCGGTGACGATGCGCCCGCCCGTCAGGTTGCCGACAATGGTCACGAACGCGGACGGCACGAACACCAGACCGGCCGCGAACGGGTTCATGTGCAACTCGTTCTGCAGAAACATCGTGCAGATGAACACCATGCCGTACCAGTTGAAGATCATGATGAATCCGATCTGCAACGCCACCTGCATGCCGCGCACGCGGAAGAGGCCGAGCGGCATCATCGGGGCGGCGACCTTGGTCTGCGAATACGCGAACGCCACGAGCGCCGCCACGCCGGCCAGGAGCGGCAGCAGCGTCGCGGGAGCGGCGATACCGGCGGAGCCGACTTCGATGATGCCCGCGACCAACGCTCCCAATCCGGTCAGCGCCAGGATCTGGCCGATCCAATCGAATCGGGTGGGGCGTTGCGGCGAGGGCGCGATGCGCGGGGCGACCGCCAGAATGGCCAGGCAGAACGGCACGTTGATGGCGAACACCAGGCTCCAGTGGATCGGCGTCAGCAATCCGCCGAGCAGTGGCCCCACCGCCGAGGCCGAAGCGCCGCCCGCACCCCAGAGCGCCAATGCCCACGCGCGATATCGCGGATTCGGGCTGGCCTCGTTGATCAGCGACATCGACGCCGGCAGCAGCAGGGCCGAGGCGATGCCGAGCACACAGCGGCCGGCGACCAGGGCCATCATCGACCATGCGAACGAGCAGAACAGCGATGCGCCACCGAACAGCGCCGCGCCGATGAGGAAGATGCGTTTGGCGCCGAACTGGTCCGCGAGACTACCGGCGAAGAGCAGCAGCGCCGCGAACAGGAGCGTGTAGCCGTCCACCACCCACTGTTGTACGGCCATATCGCCGCCGAGGTCGGATGCGATGGTGGGCAGCGCCACGTTGACGATGAGCACGTCCATGCCGGCCAGGAACGAGGCGATGGCCGCCGCGGCCGTGGTGAGGTTTGCGGAATGCTTCGATACGGAACTCACAGGTATCCTTCATACATATACTTTTGGTTATTGCGTGAGATACTGTACGCTTAGGAAGTGTTGGAAGATATGCGTTTGTGAATGATTATGGTTTATGGGTTGTAAACCAGTGGTTTACAACCACTCCCCTCAGTCGGTCTCCGACCGGCAGCACGTCCGGCAATTAATGACGAACTCCGTTCGCGTTGTGCCGGCTCGACTGTCGTCTCGCACATTGCCTACAAACAGCTCTGCCGTTTGCTCCACGGCAATGTCCTCAGCGAGGGAAGCCGAAACATCAGCATACTGGGGCTTCTCGCTGATGAAGCTGTCGGTATAGCCGACCAGGGGGAACATTCCAAGAAAGGCAGGCCGGTTCATCATGTACGACAAGCGACTGGACGCCATCATCGCGGCGGCGGACACCGGCAGTTTCGCCAAGGCCGGGCGCGAACTGCACATCTCCACTCCGGCCCTGGCCAAGCAGATCAACACGTTCGAGACGGAATACGGCCTCACCCTGTTCGTCCGTTCCCGCAGCGGCGTGGAGCTCACCCCTCAGGGCCGCGATTTCGTCGCCGACGCGCGCGGCATCATGCACCAATGCAAGGAGCTCATCAGTCGCACGCGGCGCCGCTCCGCCGCCGATGTCGAACCAGTGCGTCTCGGCGTCTCCGTGCTGCGCTCCGGCCGCCGCATCCTCGACCTGTGGCAAAAGGACGCCGGCAAGCATCCCGAGATCCGTCTGGAACTGGTCTCCCTCGCGGACAACACCACGACCATCAACAGCATCATCGCCCATCTGGGTCAGGATATCGACATGGTGTCCACCGCGTTCGATGCCGACTATTGGAGCCGGTATTGCGGCACATTGGTGCTCGACTACGAGCCGCTGTGCCTTGCCGTGCCGCGCGAGCACCCGCTCGCCCGTCTGCCGATCATCACGCTGGACGACCTGGCGGGCACGCGCGTCCACATCATCGCCCAGCATCACGGCGGCGACGAGACCGCCCGCGACCTGCTCTCCCGGCATGCCGGCATCGAGCTCGTCGACATCGACCACTACGGACTGGACACGTTCAACGAATGCGCGCAGGCCGGCGACCCGCTCATCTCCAAGCCCATGTGGGCGGACGTGCATCCGCAACTGGTGAACGTGCCGGTGGATTGGCCCGAACCGGTGGGCCTGTCCTACGGCCTGCTGTATCCGCGCGACCCCTCCCCCGCCGTCGCCGCGTTCATCGAACGCATCCGCGAGCTTACGGCGGTCTGACCGGTGCTATGCGGCCAACGGCAGGGTGATCAGCATCGTGGTGCCGGAATCCGACGTGGATTCCACGCTCAGCGTGCCGTCGTATCGGCTGGCCACGTCGCGGGCCAACGCCAGTCCCAGCCCGTAGCCCTGATGTTCGGTGCCGTCGTCATCGCGCGCGAACCTGCGGAACAGTCGCTCCGGATCCGAGCCGATGCCGCTGCCGCAATCGGCGACGCGAATAGCCACGTCGCCGTGATGATGGTAGCCGAGCGAGATCGTGACCGCGGAATCCGCCGGGGAATGCGCGATGGCATTGTCAAGCACCGCCACTAGACAGCGCGACAGACCCACGGCATTGCCACGCACCACGAACCGCGCTGGATCCCCATCGATATGGGTACGCAGGCCCACGCCGCGCTTGTCCGCCAGCGGCCTCACCGAATCGATGGACTGGCTCATCACCTCGGCGAGCGCCACCGGCCTGGCGTCCACGGCACCGCGCGCGGCCACCAGCAGATCGGTGATGATGGCGTTCATACGGTCCACATCGCCGCGCAGGTCGTCGATGGCACCGTCGATCGGCTGGCCATGGGCCCGCCGGAATTCGATGAGGTCGATGCGCGTGGAGATGACCGCCAACGGTGTTTTGAGCTCGTGGCTGGCATCCGCCACGAAGTCCTTCTGCAGTTCGAAGGCGTGCTCCAACGGCGCGACCTCCTTGCGCGAGTAGTATCGCCCGATCAACGCCACGGCCGCGATGACGCCGAGCACGAACAGCACGGTGAATCCCACGGCCTTTCTGGTGTCGATGACCATCATGCCCGAGCCGAACTGTTCGGTGACGGACATGGCATTCGGGTCAAGCCCGCGCTCGGTGAACTCGTGGCGCGAGCCGAGCAGCACGCCCGCCACGAATATGAGCCCGCCCACCACGGTGATGATGGTCATCGCGATGGTCATGCGCAGGCTGATCAGGCCGGCAACGCTGCCGGGCCGATGTGTGCCCGCATGCTTGTCTGTATGTGTGCCCGCATGTTTGTCCGTATGCGAGTCATTCGACATTGTTCGTCCTTCCTCATGCCGTTCCTCATCCAATCAGGCCCCGCCGAACCGTTCCGCAGGCGGCCGGACCGTCGCCCCCCCTGATGGGGAGCGCCAACGAAGCCGCCGTCTAATCCTGCGGCCGCCCGATTCGATAGCCCTTGCCACGCACGGTGGAGATAATGCCGCGCGTGGTTTTGCCGCGTACGTATGACACGTACACGTCCACGGCACCAATGTCGCTGCCGGTCGAGAACGCATTCTTCAGCAGTTCCTCGCGGCTGAACACATGGTCCGGCGCCGCGGCAAGGGTGGCGAGCAGCTTCGATTCCACGTCGGTCAGCGGCACCGTCCGCCCATCCGGGTCCTCGATGATGTTGGAGCCGGGTTTCAGCAGCCAGTCGCCGATCATGATGCTCGCCGCCTGGGCGTGGAACCCGCGCAGCAGCGCGCGCAGCCGGGCCTCAAGCTCCACCACATGGAACGGTTTGGTGAGGTAGTCGTTGGCCCCGGCATCCAGTCCGTCCACGATGTCGTCCACTTCCGCGAGAGCGGTCAGCACCAGCGCGGGCGTGGCGACCCCGGCCGCGCGCAGGCCGCGGATCAGATCCAATCCGTCACCGTCCGGCAGACGACGGTCCACGATCATCGCATCGTATGTGTCCGCGGCAAGCCTGCCACGCGCATCCGCGATCGTTTGCACCCAGTCCACGCGATAATCCAGTCCGAGCATTTCCGAGGTCATCGATCCCAGATTCGGATCATCCTCGATGAACAGCACGGCCGGCAGCAGCAGTCGTCCCGGATCGGTCGCGTAATCGTTCGCCGTCGTCATCCGCATACCTTCGCATTCGCATTGCCCAGCCCGAACAACCGCAACCCCGTCCGTGGAAGCCTCCGTAAAGCCCTGACCCCGCAGGGAACTTTCACGAGGCGAACCGGCCCGGAGCGCGTATTCGGCTCGGCGATAAGCCTTTTCCTACGGTTATATCAGACCGCCAAACATCTAAGAGTCCGCTAAGAAACGCGCGGACGTTGGCGCAATGCCGCCGGCGAAGTAACGTGCCCAATATGAGCAGTACGGAGAACGTATTCACCGCGAATGGGGTGACATGCATCGTGCCGGCGCAAGGCGAGCGCCGCACGATTTTCGAGAATCTTGAATTTGCGATTGCCCCCGGTAAGATCGTGGATCTGGTCGGGCCGTCCGGCTCCGGCAAGAGCAGCCTGCTGACAGCGTTCGCGCGACTGAACCCGCATGCGACCGGCTCGTTTACGCTGGACGGGCATGATTCCGGTGAGTTCACGCCGCAGCAGTGGCGGCATGAGGTGGCGTATCTGCCGCAGAAACCGATTCTGCCGGGCGAGACGGTGGCCGATGCGATTCGTCTGCCGTTCACGCTGGTGATTCGCGCGGGAGACAGCGGGATCGGCAATGCAAGCGCCGCCGTCGAGGCAGGCGTTGCGTCGGACGGCACCGCACCTCATGCTGCGCCCGTCAATACCACCGGCGCGACCTCCTCGCCACATCGCATCGGCAACGTCGGTCTGGGCCGTAGGTTCGTGGCGCTGTTCCGCAACAACGACCAGCAGGCGCGCAGACTGCTCACCGATCAGAAGATCCGCATGACGTTGGATGCGATGGGTTGCGAGGATATCGACCTCGCCCGTCCGCCGCATGACCTGTCCGGCGGCCAGGCGGCGCGTGTCTCGCTGGCGCGCACGCTCCTGACCGAACCGAAGGTGCTGCTGGCGGACGAGGTGGACGCCGGCCTGGATGACGAGAACGCCGAGAAGGTGGCGGATATCATGGCCACCGCGGCGGCCGGCGGCATGGCGATCATCCGCATCCGTCACCGCCCGCCGGATGGCCGCGCCTCCCGAATCGTGACCCTGGCCAACGGAACGCTGACCGAGAAGACCGGGGCGCAGGTATGACCCCGCTGCCGGCGCCCTTCTCTGAGGGGGACCGTCCGCAAAGCGGACCGAGGGAAGCGAATCGTGAATATGAAGGAAGACACCAGGCATGACAGGTAACGCATACGACATTGACATCTGGGGCCTGTTGGTCGCTTTGGCCATGGTGGCCGTCGCGGCCGGCATCAGCGAGCTCATGCGCATCAACATCGGCAAGACGCTGCTGTGGTCCGCATGCCGCGCGTTGCTGCAATTGTGCGCGATGGGCTTCATCATCGGCTATGTGATCCGCGCGAACAACGTGTTCCTCGTGTTCGCGGTGATCGCGGTGATGCTGGTGGCCGCCGTGCAGATCACGCTCTCGCGTGCCAAGGGCATACCGAAAGGCCTCGCCGGCCCGGTGCTGCTGAGCCTGACCATCACGATGCTGCTCATGATCTCGCTGGTCACGGAGCTCGTGGTGCGCCCGCACCCATGGTATGCGCCGCAGCTCGTGGTGCCGCTGACCGGCATGCTGCTCGGCAATACGGTCTCCGCATTGGCCGTGGGACTGAGCCGATTCTACGAGAGCATGAACGAACGCCGCGACGAAATCGACACGCTCCTGGCTCTGGGCTCCACGGCTTGGGAGGCCGCCCGGCCTTCGATCGTCTCCTCGATCCGGCTGGGTCTGCTGCCCACCACGGCCACGCTGGCATCCTGCGGCATCGTGACGATTCCCGGCATGATGGCCGGTCAGGTCATCGCCGGCGGCGACCCGCTTGAGGCCGCCAAGTACCAGTTCGTGGTGTTCGCCGCCATCGCCGCACTGACCCTGGTGGCCGACAGTCTCATCATGGCGATGGTCTACCGCACCTGTTTCACCGCCGACGACCAGTACAAGCCGCCGGAAATGCGGTAGCGGGCGGTTAGGAGCCGCTTTCGGAGGCCAGATACGCGGAAACCCTCACTATGTATGCGGCTCAACGAAGCACCCGCATACATAGTGAGGGTTTTAGGGCTCGAAGCCTCACTATGTATGCGGAGCCTTGGTTCGGCCGCATACTTAGTGAGGCTTCAGACAGGTTTACCCGTCATCGACGGGTAAACAAGGGGTGATTGAGCCGTCACGCCAGCTTCCTGTAGGCTTCCTCGTCGACCGGCTCCAGCCATTCGGTGGAGGCGCCTTCCTTCTTGGGCATGACGGCCACATGGGCGAACGCCTCGGTCGGCGCGGCGCCATGCCAGTGCTTGGTGTCCGGCGGGATGTAGGCCACCTCGCCCGGCTTCAGCTCCACGGGCTCCTGCCCTTCGATCTGGTAGTAGCCGCGACCGCCCACGGCCAGCAGGATCTGGCAGATGCCGTGGTGAATATGCCAGTGGTTCGTGCAACCGGGCTCGAAGGTCACGTTGGCCACGTTCACCTGATCATCACCGGCGAGCGGAGCCAGGTAGCTTTGGCCTTCGAAATACTGGGCGAAGGCGTCGTTCGGCTTGCCCATCGGGAATGCGCTCGGATTTTCCATGACTGAATGTCCTTCCTTCGTTACAGATCGAGTCCGCCGACCCACTTGGCGAGTTCGGATTCCTTGATGTTGGCGGCCAGACGACGGCCGGCGACCCAATGCGCGGCCGGCGCGGAATCGTGCAGCTGCACGCCATCGGCGCCACGGGTGCTGGAACCGGACGTGGCGAACGTCACGATGGTTTTGCCCGCCCAATCCTCGCTTTCCAGGAACGTGCGGACCACGCGCGGCGCGGTCTCCCACCACAGCGGGTAGCCGACGAACACCACGTCATACGGTTTCACGTCAATCGGCTTGGCCAACGCCGGACGCATGTCGCGGTGGGTATGCTCCACGGACGAGCGGCTCGCGGTGTCGCGCCAGTTCACGTCGGCCGCGGTGTACGGTTCGGCCGGTTCGATCTCGGTCAGGTCCGCGCCGATCGCCTTCGCCAGACGTTCCGCCACCGCCTTCGTGGTGCCGGTCGCAGAGAAATACGTCACCAGAATCTTCTTGCTCATGTCGATTCCTTCCATCGCAATGTTCAGCTCCATTGAACCGCCGCCGTCCGCATCCGTCCAATAGGTATGGGTGATGATTCGCCATGCGCAAAATGCATGATTGCCGCGAACGCCCGCACGCCCCGGTGTCTTAGTTCCAGGCAAGCGCCCATGCCATAGCGTGAGTGCCATGAACATTGCAACCATTACGCAGTGCCCGGTTTCCACGGGCGGATTCATCGGCGCTATTACCAACTGGCTCGTTGGGCTCATGTCCGTGATGGGCTGGCTTGGCACCGGCATCGCCGTGTTCCTTGAAAACCTGTTCCCGCCGATTCCCAGCGAGGTCATCCTGCCATTGGCCGGCTTCACCGCAGCGCAAGGCCGCATGACCCTCATCGAGGCCATCGCCGGCGCGACCATCGGCTCCGTGATTGGAGCACTGGTGCTGTATGCCATCGCCTATGCGATTGGTGCCACACGCATGCGCAAACTGTTCGATCTCATGCCGCTCACCGACGCTTCCGACATCGACAAGGCCAACGCCTGGTTCGCGAAATACGGTCTGGCTTCCGTGCTCATCGGCCGAGTGATCCCGATCGTGCGTTCGTTGATTTCGATTCCCGCCGGCATCGCCCGCACGAATCTCATGAAGTTCACACTACTCACCACGCTGGGTTCCGCGGTATGGAACACGATTCTGATCATGGCCGGCTATGTGCTCGGTGCCGGCTGGTGCTCGATCCTGGGATTCCTCGACAAATTCCAGTACGCGGTGGCCGCCATCGTGGTGGCGTTGCTCGTCTGGTATGTGGTGGTGAAGGTGCGCTCGCATCTTGCGACCGCTCGAGAATGATCCGGTTTTGGTCTCATCGGTGCGTTGATGAGACCAAAGGGATTCCCGCAATCACTCGACGCCGAGTTCCTGTTTGAGCCACTGGCGTTCGGCGTCGATCTCGGCGTCATGAATCATGAGCACGGCGCGGCGGTACTTGTCGGCCACCTTGTCGTTGTCGATCGGGCCTTCGCCGTCGCTGTACAGCCGGCGCACGTCGGAGCCCAGCGATTCGAGACGCCTGCGCAGCACCGCGCGGCGGTCGGCTTCGTCGGGGATGACGGAGAGGAACGACATGACGACCGCCCATTTGGTGATGTTGGTGAGGTTATAGCCGCTTGTGTTCTTCAGCTCCTCGATGAGTACGTCACGCCCGGCCGGTTCGAGATGGAACTCGCGCAGCCGGCGGCCGTTCACCACGTTGAAGGTCTCGCCGATGTAGCCGGCCTTGACGAATTTGTTGGTGACGGAATGCAGGGTGCCGTCGGAGACCGCCTGCATATAGCCCTGCAGCTGGTCCATCTTCTTGCGCAGCCGATAGCCGCACAACGGCTCCTCCGAGAGGAAGCCCAAGGTCATGAGTTCTACGGTGTTCATCATATGTTCATGATATCTCAAGCCGAGATATCTCAGAACGACACGCCGGAAGCCGAAGGCGGGCGCGACGCCGCAAGGGCCGGAATTCCAACGTTTTTCAGTTTGATATAAATCCTTTCGATATATCTCAGTTTGAAATATCTCTTGTTGAGGTGCATACTGGCATCAACGCGAACGCAAAGGATACCGACCGAGGCAACCAAGCAGTCGCAGGCAACAAATCAGTGGAAAACGTGCCGGTAACGGCAACCATCGAAAGGACTTATCATGAGCAACATCACCATCTTCGGCGCAGGCAACATCGGTTCCGCTGTGGCGGGCATCGCCGTCAAGGCCGGCGCGAACGTGCAAGTCATCGACCGCAACCCGGACAAGGCCGCAGCGGCCGCGACCGGCGTCACCGGCGCGAAGTTCGGCGAGGCCACCGTCACCGGCGACATCGTGGTCCTGGCCCTGCCGTTCCCGGCCTACGACGAGGTGCTCGCCGCGTATGCCGATCAGCTGGCCGGCAAGACCGTGGTGGACGTGGCCAACCCCATCGACTTCACCACCTTCGACCTGGCCCTGCCGGAGGGCGCCAAGTCCGCCGCCGAGTGGCTGGCCGCCAAGCTGCCGGAATCCAAGGTGGTCAAGGGCTTCAACACCACCTTCGCCGCCACGCTCGCCACCGGTGAGAACGACGGCGCCCCGACCGTGGTGCAGCTCGCCTCCGATGACGAGGACGCCAAGAAGTCCGTGGCCGCCTTCATCGAGGCAGCCGGCCTGAAGACCGTGGACGCCGGCCCGCTCAAGCGCGCCCAGTACCTCGAGGGCTACGGCGCCCTGCAGATCGTCCTCGGCGTGACCGAGCAGACCCCGTGGACCGGCGGTTTCAAGGTCGTGAAGTAAGCAATCTCTCGTATCCCGCGCAGTTACTGCCGGTATCAAGGCCAAAACAGGCAGTAACTGCGCAGACATGTTTTCAATGGGTGGAACCTCGGCTTTCCGGGATTCCACCCATTGTTCGTTGTCACGGGAACTACCGGGCGGACTTGATGGTCGCGATGCACGGAACACTGATCAACGCCATCAATGCCGCGCCGATGAACACCGGCCGGTAGGTTCCGCACACTGCATACATCGAAGAGGTGATGACCGCGGCCAGGATCATGCCGGATGTATTGGCGAGGTTCAGGATGCCCAGCCCCTTGCCGGCCTCATCCTTGTTCGGTAGCACATCGATGCTGAGCGCCTGATTGCTGGCGTTGTAGGTGCCGTATCCGAGCCCGGCCAGCACGCCGTATATATAGAATCCCGGCACCGAAGGCACCAGACGGGGAGTAAGGAATCCGCAAGCCAGCAGTATCGCGGCGATGATGAGCAGCGGCTTCCTTCTCCCCCATCGCTCCGCGATGACGCCGCTGACGATCATGCCGGTGAGGCTTGCAATCATGGTGCACGACGACAGCACCGCGATGGTGGCCGCGGCCTGTTTGGCGTTCTGCCCAAGATAGCTTTCGAGGATATAGAGCTGGTAGGCGAACACCATGTTGTAGGCGAGCATCAGGCAGAACCGGCCGACCAGCGCCTTGTAGAAGTCCGACGCCCCGCGGGTGGGTGGTTTGAAGCTTTTCAGAATCGCGGCCACGCCGTCGCCGGCCTTTGGCAGGTTCACGGCGGACGGTTCCTTGGGCCATATGGTCGTGACGATGAGGCCGTCCAACGCCAGCAGACAGGCCGCGACAGCGAAGCCGACGGTCTTCTGTTCGTGGAACATCGCGCCGAGCATGGTGCCGAGCGCATTGCCGGTGGTGGTGCCGAGCCCGTATGCCACGGACATGCGCACGCGCAGGCTGCCGGGAATCCGGTCCGACAATGTGGCGAGGGTCGGCGACAGCAATGCGTTGAGGAACAGCTGCAATCCGCACCAGGCCGCGATGATGGTGATCGTCTGCTGCGCGACCGCCACCAGGAACAGGCAGGTTCCCGATGCGATGGCACCGCCGATCATGAACGGCGTGCGACGTCCGAACCGCGAGCGCGACCGGTCGGAGAGCGAGCCGAACACGATGTTCGCGCATAGCGCCACGATCGCGCCCGCCGCGTTGAGCTGCGCGATCATGCCGTTCGGGTCGGCGAACCCGTCGTCCTTGAGGCGTTGCGGAAGCAGCACCATGCTGGCGGAATTGAAAGCCGTCATCCACAGCAGGCCACAGAGGAAGAAACCCGTGAGGAAACGGATCATGGTCGGCATGGGAAGGGCAATCCGGGACGAGACGTCTTCCTCATGACTCATTGATTCGTGATCCTTTGGAGGGTATGGCCGCTGGTGGGTGACGGCTGACGGGCCGTGTGCCCGCCGGTTGTTCCCCGGTGGGCACACGTCGTATGGTTCCGGAAGTCGGGGAATCGTCAGATGGCGTTGGCCTTGACAATCTCGCCGTAGCGCAGGGCGGAATCCTTCCAGATGCGCTCCTCGGTGTCGTAGTCGACGCGGATGATGCCGAACCGCTTGCTCAGGCCGAGCGCCCATTCGAAGTTGTCCAGTAGCGACCATGCGTAGTAACCGGTGACGTTCGCGCCGGCCTCGATGGCGTCGGCGACCGCGCGGATGTGGTGGTTCATGTAGTTGACGCGCTGCGGGTCATGGACGATCTTGCCGCCGGGGGCCGCGGCGTCCTCGGTCACCTCGTCGTCCCAGGCGGAACCGTTTTCGGTGACCATAAGCGGCAGGTCGGGGAATCGTGCGCTCAGCTCGGTGAGCAGCGTGGTCAGGCCGTGCGGCTCCTGGTTCCAGCCCATCGCGGTCAACTCGCCGGTCGGCGGCAGGAATTCTACGATGTCCTGCGCGGGGGCCGGCACGCCCTCGTTGACGTTGCCCGGAGCGGCGGCGCGCACATGCGAGGTGGAGTAGTAGTTCAGGCCGAGCACCTGCAGCGGCTGGTGGATCGTCTCCAGGTCGCCGTCCTTGACGAACGCCCAGTCGGTGATGTCCGCGGTGGCGGCCAGGATGTCCGGATCGTAGCGGCCTTCGAGCATCGGGCCGTAGAAGACCTCGTTGTTCATCAGGTCGGCGCGGTGCTTGGCCGCGATGTCCTCCAGCGCGTCCGTCTCGGCGATGTTGACCGCCGGGTTCAGCGTCACGGAGATGCGGGCCTTGTCGCCGAGCACGGAACGGATGGCCTGGGTGCCGAGGCCGTGCGCGAGGTTGAGGTGGTGCACGGCCTCGAGGGACTTCGCGTAATCCTTGATGCCCGGCGCATGCACGCCGTTGCCGTAGCCAAGGTACGCCGCACACCACGGCTCGTTGAGCGTGATCCAGGTGTCGATGCGGTCGCCGAACCGTTCGGCGAGCACCTGCGCGTAGTCCGCGTAACGCTTCGCGGTGTCGCGGTTCGGCCAGCCGCCCTGGTCCTCGAGATACTGGGGCAGGTCCCAGTGGTAGACGGTGCAGGCGGGCTTGATGCCGGCCTCGCGCAGGGCGTCCAGCAGACGCAGGTAGTAATCGACGCCGGCCTGGTTCACCTTGCCGTTCGGCTCGGGAATGATGCGGGACCAGGACACGGAGAAACGGTAGGCGCCCACGCCCATCCGCTTCATGATGTCGATGTCCTCCATGTAGCGGTGGTACTGGTCGCACGCGCGCTCGCCGGACGTGCCGTCGGCGATGGTGCCGGGCTTGGCGCAGAACGTATCCCAGATGGAGGGGGTGCGGCCGTCCTCATGGATGGCGCCTTCGACCTGGTAGGAGGCGGTGGCGGTGCCCCAGGTGAAATCTTGCGGGAAAGTGAAGGTCATGTGGGTATGCTCCTCGACTTTGAGGTTGGTGGAAAGACGGCATTCCCGTCTGTAAGGAATAGAACGGAGAAAGGGAACGGTTGCCGGTCTCCCGTGAACGCGGGAGACCGGCAACCGTCAAAGGAGGGACAGGGAAGTCTATCAGCCCTTGACGGCACCGGCCATGATGCCGGAGACCAGCTGCTTGCCTGCGAAGAAGAAGAGCAGGACCAGCGGGAATGTCGTCAGCAGCACGCCGGACATCACGATGGTGTAGTCCGTGAAGTACGCGCCCTTCAGTGCAGCCGCGGCGGTGGTGAGCATGCTGTTCTTGTTGGCGCCCAGCACCAGCATGGGCCAGAAGTAGTTGGTCCACTGGCCGATGAAGGTGAAGAGGAACAGCATGGCCGCCGCAGGACGCGCGGCCGGCAGGCCGACGGAAAGGAACGTACGGAACATGGAGCAGCCGTCCACGCGCGCCGCTTCGATGAGTTCGTAGGGCAGGGCGTCGGAAAGGTACTGCGTCATCCAGAACACGCCGAATGCGCTGACCAGGCCGGGGATGATCACGGCGAGCAGGTTGCCGTACAGGCCGGCCTTGTTGGCCATGATGTACAGCGGGACCACGCTCAGCTGCTGCGGGATGGTCATGGTGGCCACCACGCAGGTCAGCAGCACGTTACGGCCGCGGAAGTGCAGCTTGGCGAAGGAGTAGCCGGCCAGCGTGCTGAAGAACACGGTGGAGATGGAGACCACGGTGGCCACGGTGAACGTGCCGCCCAGGGCCTGCCAGAACTTGAGTTCGCCGAAGGCACGGCCGAGATTGCGGAACAGGGATCCGCCGGGGATCAGGGCCTGCACGCCGTACTGGTTACTCGGGCTGTCCTGCGAGGCGATCGAGATCGCATAGTACAGCGGGAACACGAAGAGCAGCAGGGTCACGATCAGTCCCGCATAGCTGCCCCAGCCGGGTTTGCGGCCTTCGGAGGTCATGCCCAGACGGGCCTTGCGCTGACGGGCCGCCGCCCGGGACACGCCCTTGCCGTAGACCTGCTCGAGAACTGGGGTGCCGAGTTCGTTCTTGGTTGATTCTTTACCCATGATGATTCCCTCTTACTCGATTCCCGCAGCCGCGCGTGCGTTCACACCGGAACGGATGGCGCGCTGACGTTCGGCTTCGTTACGTTCCGCGGACAGCTTCTGGGCCTTCTTGTCGCCCTTGCCGCGTCCGCCGGAGGCCATGCGCTGGGTCAGGTAGAAGTTGAGCAGCGCGATCGCCACGATGATGAGGAACAGCAGCCAGGCCACGGCGGCCGCGCGGCCCAGGTTCGGCTGGCCGGGGGTCACGTTCACGAAGCCGAGCTTGTACAGGTAGAGGCTCACGGTCAGGTACTGGTTGTTCGGACCGCCGCCGGCGCTCGCCGCGTTGTGGAAGAGCTGAGGCTCATCGAAGATCTGCAGACCGCCGATGGTGGAGGTGATGATGACGAACAGCAGGGTGGGACGCAGCATCGGCAGGGTGATGGAACGGAAGGTACGCCACTTACCGGCACCGTCCACGACGGCCGCTTCGAGCACGTCACGCGGGATGGCCTGCATGGCGGCCAGCAGAATCAGCGTGTTGTAACCGATCCAACGCCAGTTGACAATGGTGGCGATGGCGAGATGCGACCAGATCGTGCTGCCGTGCCACATGATGGGCTGCAGTCCGATCTCCTGCAGGACCACGTTGATGGCGCCCATCTTGTCGGAGAAGATCTGGGAGAAGATGATACCTGCGGCGGACGGGGCCACCACGTACGGCAGCAGCACGCCCATACGCCAGAAGGTCTTGGCCTTGAGGTTGGCGTCAAGAATCCATGCGAGCCACAGGGCGATGATGATCTGCGGCACGGAGCTCAGCAGGAAGATGCTCACCGAGTTGCGCAGGGCCACATAGAAGGTGGGCTGGTGAAGCACCCACTGGAAGTTGCCGTACCAGGACGGCGTGGTGCTGTCGCAGGTGGCGCCGCACACGGCCAGACCGGCGTCACCGGTCAGCGTGTTGTACTGGCGGGTCGCGATGACCACGGTGTAGATCAGCGGGAACAGACCCACGATCAGGAACAGGATGAAGAACGGTGCGATGTAGATGTACGGCGAAGCCTTCCATTCGAAATTGCCGAGCCTGCTCCGCCACGAGGCCTTCGGCTGTGCGTTGTTCGCTGCCATGTTGTCTCCTTTGACAAATCCCCCAAAGAGAAGGTGCCGGGCCGGAAACCTGCCAACCCGGCACCCTTTCAATCACTTATGCGATGTCAGGACAGTGCCTTGACGTCCTCGACGTACTGCTTCCAGGCCTGGGAGGCGGACTGCTCCTGGGTCACGTCCACGCGACCGAGGGCATCGCTGAGCTTGGAGTCGATGTCGTAGTACTGGGCGCCGGTGTAGGGCACGACCTTGACGGCCTCGGCACGGTCGGCGAAGATCTTGCCGATCGGGGCGTTGTTCAGGAACTCATCGGTCTTGTCGGCCACGGCCGGATCCTTCATGGCGGTCGGGGAGCTCGGGTAGTTGGAGGCGGCCTTGAAGGTGGCGACCTGCTGCTCCGGGGCGGTCAGCCAGGCGACGAGCTTGGCGGCCTGGGGCTGCGGACATTTTCTTGGAGATAATCACGCAGCCATTCCTTGGCTTTGACGGTATTGTACCGGGCTCATCCAACCAAGCGACTGTTTGATGCGCTCGTGGTTGTACCAGCGTATGTACTCATC
>NZ_JAFEJP010000010.1:0-103686 GCF_018555355.1 Bifidobacterium sp. SO4 | reverse complement strand
GTAGCGTTCCCGCCTCGCCTCGCACATAAGACCCCGACTCGCGTACTCCACGCCCTCGAAAACCCACCTGCCCATACATGACTCCCGCCACCCGGCCAAGCGTTGCAACGATCACTAGAACCCGCCCCTCGTCGTGAGACGACTGAGGGGGGGAGCTCCAACCGGAAAACTCCCCTCAGTCTCACTTCGCTCGACAGCTCCCCTCAGCGAGGGGAGCCGATTCATATCGGAAAGCTGTCGGCGGGGAATAGGTGGGTCACGACCGTAGGCTTGGCCGAACGGCCTTGAGTGTGTCGAGACCCACCTATTCCCCGCCGACAGCGCCAGCTACGCAACAGCGCCAGCTACGCAACGAAGTCAATTACGCAAATCAATCAGCTCCACAACGACACAATCACCATGTAGATGGCGACCATATGGCAGGCGTATCCGGCGACGGTGCCGCAGTGGAAGATCTCATGGAATCCGAAGATGCGCGGCCAGGGATCGGGCTTGCGCAGTGCGTAGACGATGGCTCCGAGGATGTAGCACGCCCCGCCCGAGCACAGCAGGATCACCACGGCCGGACCGGCATACGGGGAGTTCCAGAACAGCATCATGAACGCCAGGCCGTAGATGCCGAAGACGATGTAGACCACCGTGTACAGCCATCGCGGCGCATTGATCCAGATCACATGGATGATGAGCGCCACCAGGGTGCACGTCCACATCGAGATGATGATGAAATTGCGCCAGAACGGCTCCAATGCGAACGAGACCGGCGTATAGGTGCCCGCGATGAGCAGGAAGATGTTCACATGGTCGATGCGGCGCAGCACGTCCGTCACGCGCGGGCTCCAATCGCCCAGATGGTAGGCTGCGGAATTGGTGAACAGCACCAGCGAGGCGGTCATGAACACCGCGCACGCCCACTTGAGCCCCGCGCCCTGCGCCAGGCAGATGAGCACGATGCCGGCCGCCAGGGACAGGGGAGAGGCTATCGCGTGGATCCAGCCGCGCATGAGCGGCTTCGGCCGGCCATGCACGTCCAGACGGATCTTGCGCTCCACTTCCGCGGGGGCGATGCCCTCGACCTTCAATGCATGGTTCTCCGCCTTGGACAATGCATGCCGGGCCTTCACCTCGGCCTTGGCGCGGATGGCCTCGGCCTTGAACTGTCCCCTGGCACGAATCGCGTCCGCCTTGGCCTTGAGCGCCTGCTCGCGCGCCTCGATGGCCGCCTGGCGCTTCGCCTCGATCTCCGGATCGGACCAGTGGGGGCGTCCGTCCGTCGCGGTCCGTCTGTCATCGTTCGTTGATGCCATTGTTCCCCCAATCGTCAGGACTCGCGGAGCGTTGCTTACGCTACCGTAACCTACGTTAACGTAACTTATCTGTTTGTCAATAGCGACTCACGTGAACCCTATCACCTCCGTGAACACTTCGGCCGCTCCCGCCGGCGGTGGCGATACGATGGAGCCAGGAGAGAACCGAAGAAGAACCAAGGGGTTTGACATGGTGTATTGCACCGAATGCGGCTTCGCCAACAACGACGGCGACGCCTTCTGCACCCAATGCGGCACGCCGCTGGAGCATCCGGACGCCGGTGCGGCACCGTCCGCGGCGGCCGCGCCGGATCGCACGCTGGTGGAGCCCGCCGCCGCACCGCAGCGATACGCCGCTCCCGCACCGCAGGCCGCCGCCCCAGCGCCCGGCGTGGTCCCGGCCCCGCCCGTGGTCGGCGCGCCCACCGGACCCATCAACGGCACCACCGCACCCACCGTGCCGGCAGCCGCCGTACCCGGCGCTCCGGTCCCGCCCGCCAACGGCGCGCCGGCCCAGCCTCAACGCAAACGCTCCACGGCCATCATCGTCATCCTCATCGCGCTGATCTGCGTGGTATCGCTGGTCATCGGCCTGTTCGTCACCCACAGCATGGGACTGTGGGGAGCAAACCAGTCCGCGCAGACCACCCAGACCGCGAGCGGAACCGATGACCAATCCAAGGGCGGCACCTCCTCCAAAAGCAAGAAGCAGTCCGAAAGCGAGGCGGACAAGACCAAGGACGGCGAAGACAAGCAGGACACGAAGAGCGAGGAAGCGGAGGAGACCGGGCCGGTCATCACCTCCAGCCAGCTTTCCGAAATCGCCGACTCCTACTCTTCCTCGGACGTGGCCGTCTCCGCCGTGGTGATCGACGACAAGGTCGCCAAGGCCAAGTCCTCCGAGGACGCGGTGATCGCCACCACCGCGCAGTCCGGCAAACAGTTCGTGGCCGCCGGCCTCTACCTGCCCGTCTACCTGGCCGCCATGGACAGCGGCAACGACGACGCCAAGGCGCAGGCCGCCACCATGATGAGCACGATGGACAACGCCTCCGGCAACAACGCCGCCGCCGCGCTCGGCGGATGGGACGCCGTCAACTCGTGGGCCTCCTCCCACGGCTACAGCGGCACCACGTTCTCCCGCAACTACGGCGACGTGGCCGCCAGCAACAACGGCTACGAGAATTACAGCTCCTCGCGCGACGCCGCGCTCATGCTCGCCTCCGTGGACGCCAAGGGCGGCGCCTCGCTCATGAACGTGGACATCGCATCCGAAGGCGTGACCATCCCGTCCGGCATGACCGTGCACGCCCACCGCGGCCAGGGCATCCAGGACACATGGAACTACTTCGCCATCGTGGAGGCCAACGGGCACAAGGCCGCCGTGGCCGTCACCACCCAATACCAGGGCAAGGCGGTGGCCGCCGAACTGATGAGCAAGGTGCTCGCCAGCGTGGACGCCACCCTGAAGCAGTGACCGCCATGGCACGTCATCAACGTCACCGCGCGCCACGTCCGGCGCGATCCAAGGCCGTGACGATCGGAGCCGCCGTGGCGGTCGTGGCCGTCATCGTGGCTCTCGCCGTCACCTTCGGATGGTGGCTGCCGAACAGACGGACGGCCGGCGGCGACGGGGGAGTGCGATCATCGCAGACCCTTGGAGCCATGTCCGCAACATCCGGCACATCCGCGGCCGCGGACGCCGCGACGGGCGCAACCGCGAAGCCTGCCCACGGCACGCTCGACCGCGAGTCCACGCCCCGGCCTGATACGCGCGATCTTGAGGCCGAGACCCGCATCGCCAATGTCAAGTCCGCCCTTGAATCGACGATGCCGGCGAGCGGCGGCACCTGGTCCGCATACGTCGAGGACCTCGGCACCGGCAAGACCGTGAGTCTCAACGAACAGCCGATGGTGGCCGCCTCGGAGATCAAGCTATACGTGATGCTCACCGTGTACGACCGGCTGGCCGCCGGCACCCTCAACGCCGGCGGACAGAACACGGATGTACTCCTCAACCAGATGATCACGGTCAGCTCGAACGCCGCCACCAACCAGCTCGTGCAGATGATCGGCGACGGCGACATGGCCACCGGCATCAATCGGGTCACGGAAACGGCCGCGAAATACGGGTACGCCTCCTCCAAACAGCTGCGCGCGCTCTCCGACTCGGGCGCGGACGGCACCGGCACCGAGAACTGGACCTCCTCGGCCGACTGCGGCAAACTCCTCGCCGCCATCTACCGCGGCGAGCTGGTCTCGCCCGAGGCCAGCCAGGCCATGCTCGGACTGCTCGAAGGCCAGACCCGGCGCAACAAGATCCCTTCAGGCCTGCCCGCAGGCGTCCAGGTGGCCAACAAGACCGGCGAACTGGCCGGCGTGGAGAACGACGCCGCCATCATCTGGGGCAAGGCCTCCGATGGGTCCGCACGCGACTACGTGCTCGTGGTCATGACCTCCGGCGTGAACTCGGCGACCGCGCAGCAGGCCATCGTCGAAGCCTCCTCCGCGGTCTATGCGGCGATGACCTCCTGACGCGCGTCCGACGGCCGTATCCTGCGTATTATGGTGCGCATGGCAGATTTCTCTCATATCCTCGCAACGCGCCCCGATTTCGATGACGAAGACCGCGAATGGCTCCACCATCTGGTGGCCGACTGGCAGGTGATCGCCGACCTCAGCTTCGCCGACCTGCTGCTGCTCGTGCAGGATGGTTCCGGCAGGTACGTGGTGGCCGAACAGTGCCGTCCCTCCACCGTGATGACGCTCCGTGGAGAGGACGTGGTGGGTGAGGTCATGCCCGAGGACATGGCCGGCGAACTGGACGCCGCCATGCAGTCCAGCGTGGTGTTCCGCTCCACCGTGCTCAGGACCGTGGGCAAGGCCACCGTCTGCAACGTGTACGCGCCGGTGCGTCACAACGGCAAGACCCTGGGCCTGGTGGTGCGCGAGACCAACATGGCCACACGGGAATCCAACGGCCGATACGAGTCCGAAAGCATCAACGCCGGCAAGCAGCTCTACGAGATGATCCCGCGCGGCCAGTTCCCGTACCAGGACTCCGTGATGAGCCAGCGCCACATCGCGCGCGTGGCGGACGGCTTCATCGTCCTGACCATCGACGGCGTGGTGCGCTACGCCTCGCCCAACGCCATCAGCTGCTTCCGCCGACTGGGCCTGCTGACCACCATGCCCGGCCAGTACCTGAGCGAACTGGGCACCCAGCTCATCAAGGAGAACGATTCCGTGCCCGAGACGCTGCCGCTGGTGCTTTCCGGCAAGGCCGCGGTCGATTCCGAACTCAGCGCGAACCGTTCCGCCGTCTCCATGCGATCGCTGCCGCTGTTCGACAACAACGGCCGTGTGGGTGCCATCGTCCTGTGCCGCGACGTGACCGAGCTGCGCCGCCGCGAGCAGGAGCTGCAGACCAAGAACGCCACGATCTCCGAGATCCACCATCGCGTGAAGAACAACCTGCAGGCCGTCTCCGCATTGCTGCGTCTTCAGGCGCGCAAGACCAAGTCCGAGGAGGTCAAGAAGGAGCTGCAGGAGGCGCAGCGCCGCGTGCAGACCATCGCCATGGTGCACGAGGGGCTGAGCCAGACCGCGGACGAGATCGTGGACTTCGACAAGGTGATCTCCAACCTGCTGCGCATGGCCGTGGACCTGGCCACCATGAAGGACCAGCAGATCGACATCAACTTCATGGGCAAGTTCGGCATGATGCCCGCCCAGGACGCCACGCCGCTGTCGCTGGTGCTCACCGAGCTCATCACCAATTCCGTGGAGCACGGTTTCGAGGGCCGCAAGGAGGGCCACATCGTCATCTCCGTGGGCCGTTCCGGCTCCAACCTCAACGTGGTGGTGGAGGATGACGGCACCGGCCTCGGCTCCGAGGAGCACAACGGCATGGCCCGCTCCTCCGGCTCGGGCCTCGGCACGCAGATCATCAACACGTTCGTGACCAACGACTTCGGCGGTTCCGTGCATTGGGAGCCGCGTCGCGAGGGCGGCACCCGCGTGGTCCTCGACATGAAGCTGCGCGCCGCCCAGGACGAGTAGGCATTCCGTCGTGGCTCTCCGGCTCCTCTCTCCGGAGGGGAGCCGTCGCCCTTCGAATGGGGGAGCGGCACGGCGTGTGACATGCCGTTGAAGAGGCGAAAATGACCGGCACTCCACATATGCGAAGACCCTCCCGATCAGGGGAGGGTCTTCGCATATAAACCTTTGGAATACGTTCGCCGATCAGATCTGCATCTGCATGGCCTGGGAACGGCGGGCACGCATGGCGCGGCGCTTCAGGGCGCGGCGCTCGTCCTCGCTCAGGCCGCCCCACACGCCGTAATCCTGATTGGTGTCCAGCGCGCACTTCAGGCATGCGTCAATCACCTTGCAGGTACGGCACACGGCCTTGGCCTCTTCGATCTGCTGGTAGGCTGCCCCGGTGTTGCCCACCGGGAAGAAAAGCTCCGGATCCTTGTCACGACATGCGGCCTTGGCTCGCCAATCAAAAGCGCTGCTCAATGCTTGCCTCCTTGTTTAAAGCCTCTGGCTGTTGTTGTTTCTATAAGCCCAGATACAAGGTAACCACGAACCATACCGTTTTTCAAGAGTTTTCGCCCAGAAAGTGACGACACGCCACGCCCTGCGACGCCGGTCCGCGACGCCGTCGCATCAGGCGGCGCACTGCACCAGACAGGCCGCGGCTCCCGTGACCAGCACCGCCCTGCCCGGCGTGTCCAGATCGCGCTGGCCGAGCGAGGACAGCAGATTCGAGGGGATGCCCGCCGTCAGATCCGCCGTCCGTTCGCCGCAGGGGAACACGATGCGCGTCACGCAATGCTCGGGCACCCGTACGTGACGGG
The DNA here is from genome assembly GCF_018555355.1 of Bifidobacterium sp. SO4. Classification (NCBI taxonomy): domain Bacteria; kingdom Bacillati; phylum Actinomycetota; class Actinomycetes; order Bifidobacteriales; family Bifidobacteriaceae; genus Bifidobacterium; species Bifidobacterium sp. SO4. The sequence goes on along the minus strand of NZ_JAFEJP010000010.1, from coordinate 97,517 downwards.
CGGTCGTCACCGCGAACACCACGGTGACGGCGGCATCCGCCAACGCCTTGCGGAATACGTCCGCCTCATCGCCGACGTTGAACGGGTCGAACAGCTCGTCGGCGTCATCGACCACCCACACCAGTCGCGGCGGATGCGGTGCGTCCGGCCTTTCCGCGGCCGCCGCGCCGAAGCCGTCGCCGCCCCGCAGCAGTTCGGTGACCCGCTCGCCGCGCCGCATCATGCTGTGCCTCACCATCAGACCGTCCATGCCGGCGGCGGAACGGGCGAGCATGGTCAGCACCGTGGTCTTGCCGCGACCGTGCGCGCCGATCACGCCGATGTTGCCTCCCGCAACCGGGACCGTGGCGTCGTGCAGGGCGATGCCGTCATCCGCAAGGCCGAACCACAGCCGATCAGGGAACCGGTTGCGCGCATGCCCCACGCGGACGGGAGCCGGCACCCGCATGGGCAGCGGCGCGGTGAACAGGGCAGGGGTGGGCGCGAATCCCATGAACCGTTGCGCCAGCGACACCTGCCGGCAGCAGCGGGCGATATCCCCCACCGGGGCGCAACGCAATGCCGTGACCTGTTCGCCGTCGTTGCAGTACGCCGAACCGGGCAGCGTGGGCGGGATGGACGCGGCCCTGCCATCGCCCAGAAGCTCCGTGGACTGCATCGTGTCGCGCACCCGCAGGCAGATGTTGATGGCCATGTTCGCCTTCATGTCCGCGTTGACCTGACCGAGCGGGTTCTGCGTGCAGGCGATGAGATGCATGCCGAGCGAGCGACCCAGCGAGGCGATGCGCACCAGACGGCCGATGTAGTCCGGCAGCTGGTCCTTCAATGCGTGGAACTCGTCGATGACCACCATCAGGCGCGGCGGCGGCAGCGGCATGTCCCCGATATGCGCGGCGTGATGTTCGGCGGCCAACCGTTCGCGCCGGGTCAGCTCCGCCTCCAACGCGCGCAGGGCGCGGGCCGCATGCGCCAGGTCGAGGTCGCACACGTTGCCCACGGTATGCGGCAGCTGTTCGAGTGCGCGGAACGCGGAGCCGCCCTTGAAATCAAGGAACACGAAATTGAGCCGGTCCGGGCCGTTGCACGCGGCCAACGCCAAGCACCAGCTCTGCAGCAGCACCGACTTTCCGGAACCGGTGGTGCCCGCCACCAGCGCGTGCGGCCCCTGACGGACCAGATCGAGATCGAAGCGGCCCTGCGCGGCGACGCCGAGCGGTACATTGAGATCCGCCGGGCCTATCCAATGGTTGACGATGGTGCGCCAGGGCAGCCGGTCGAAGCCGAGCATCGCCTCGATGGGCTGCGAGGTCATCGTATGGAAGGCCACGGTGCCGCCGGTGTCGTCATCGACGGCGGTGGGGCGTGGCGAGGCCGCGGATATGGATGGTGATGCGGTTCCGGCTGGGTCCGGCGATCCCCAGGGCAGGGCGATGAGTACCGAGGCCAGGCAGCCGATGGCACCGGGCACCACCATCATGGCGAACATCCACTGGCCCTGGACGATCATCACCATGATCATCATGATCTGGGCGAACAGGGGCGCCGCCATGGCGAAGACCATGAGTTTGGCGCGCGGGTCCTGGACGGTGCCGTTGCGTGCAGTGGAGCCGGGACGATTGGAGCGTCGGCCGGAACCGTGACGGTTGCGCCGTTCATGGCGAGGGAAGGGGGTGCGTCGTTGCTGTGCATGTCTTGACATGCCTTCCAGCGTGAACCGATTCAGGCGTTCCGCGCAAGCCGAACCGGCCTATGTGGTTCCAGCTTCCGCGCTGTTTTTGTTCTGGCTCCCTTCTCCGAGGGGAGCTGGCAGCGAAGCTGACTGAGGAGGAGGCCTACGCGGGATGATGAGCTCCCCTCAGTCGCCTACGGCGACAGCTCCCCTCAAAGAGGGGAGCCAAGAATGGGGGCGTGCCAATCTTGACCTAACCGAGTCGAAAGAGCGCCCCTTAGCTCCACTCCGTTCGCTCAAAGAGGGGGCCGGAAACTCCTACTGGCAGAAGCCGTGCGTCAGCTTTCGGCGAGGGTGCCGACGGTACCGGCGGCATGCGTGCCGGCCGCGAGCTCGCTGAACAGTTCGGTGTTCTTCGCGTCATCCAGCAACACGGAGGAGCCCACGCCGTCCACGTAGTAGTCGGGATCGGACCAGTACACGCTGCCGGAGATGCCGTTGCTGCCGGTGGCGGCCTTGAACGCCAGTGCCATGGACAGCAGGGTGAACGGCGTGGTCTTGTTGTCCACGGTCAGCGAATCCAGTCCGGCGCTGGCCAGCTTGGAGACCTTCGCCGGGTTCGTCAGCGTCTGCGCGCTGGATGCCTTCTTGACGATGGCCGCGATGACCTGCCGTTGGCGCGCGTTGCGGCCAAAGTCGCCCTGCGCATCCGCATAACGCATGCGGGAGAAGGACAGAGCGGTGGCGCCGTCCGCCGTATGGCAGCCGGCCTGCCAGTTGAGGCCGGAGTAGGCGTCCTGAACGTCCTGGTCGTAGCACAGTTCGATGCCGCCCAGCGCGTTGACCACTTCCTGCAGTCCGCCGAACTTGATCTGCGCCACATGGTCGATGCGCTGACTGGTCAGGGTCTCGATCTCGCCCACCAGCGCCTTGTTGCCGGCGAACTGGGCCACGGAATTGATCTTCATATACTGGCCGTCCACGTTCATCAGCGAGTCGCGGGGGATGGAGATCAGCGAGCTCGCGCCGCTCTTGGGCTTGGTGAGCACCAGGATCGTATCCGTGCGGTAACCGGAGACATCGTCCACGCCGCCGTAATCGGTGGAACCGTCGCGCTCGTCCGAACCCAGGATCAGCCATGTGGAGGCGGGCGTGTCGGCGGAGTCGGTCAGCCAATCGGCCTTGTTCAACCGGCCATTGACCCACGTCCAGGCGCCGAACACGGACACCACGAGCGCCGCGACGAGCACGGCCACGGCGATGGCCGCGATACGACCGGCACGGTGACGGGGGCGCACGGCGCGGGCCATGCCGGCGCCGGGGGAGATGGACCCACGCCCTGCGCGCAGGGAAGCCGCGGCCGGACGGCTCATCTGAGGATCGGCCGGAGTGGATGCCGGGCGCACGGCGTTACGGGAGGAACCGGAGGAGCGGCGCGCCCGAGTCGGGGCGATGCTCTGCGGCATGGCGTCGCCCGGCGTGCTGCGGCGGGCCGCACGACGCGCGTTGGGGGAGAAGCTGGGCGGCGGGGTCGCCGCACCCACGGCATGCTGTGAGGAAGACGTCACGGAATCGGCGGAACCGCCGTTGTCGGGTGTGATGGAACGTGCGGAAGAGGCCTCGGCGGCATCGTCGCCGCTTCGACGTGCGCCGGAGGACCCGGTCGCACGAGAACGCGCCGGAGCGAAGGACTGCGGTGCGGAGGCGGAGGGGCGCTGACGGCGACCGGCGGAGGGAACGAAGCTCGGCGGATTGATATTCTGGTCCGCTCCACTTGTTTCCTGCGTCATGCAATCCTCCACATACCGTCGAAAATGTCTGAAAGCCACTTTGACACAGTGCCCGGCGAACAGGCCAGACGGGTGCGGTTCCTTCGCATGACCGGCACATACACGGCACATACCTGGCGCATATCTCACGCATGCCCGCCATGGAACCCGCCCCGCCGTCCGCCGCGGCCAAGGCCCGGACGCAACCGAACCCGCGCCCGGCGGCACAGTGCGGACAGTCACACGCTTATAGCACAATTTCTCATAAACAGGCGTAATGACACGAGACACCATTTGACAAAAACACGGCGGCATGAGTGTAATGTAACCGTCAAATTTTGAAATGCTCGAAGGCAAGGAGAGTCGCATGTGGGGTGTGGTCGACGATTCCGCCGAAGAGCAGTGGAACGAGCTATGGGGCCTGTTCAAGCCGGACGGCGACGTCTCATGGCAGCACAAGGCGCTGTGCGCGCAGACCGATCCCGAAGCGTTCTTCCCCGAAAAAGGCGGCTCCACCCGTGACGCCAAGCGCGTGTGCGCCAAGTGCGAGGTGCGCGAGCAGTGCCTCAAGTGGGCCATCGACCATGACGAACGCTTCGGCATCTGGGGCGGCATGAGCGAACGCGAACGCCGCCGGTACAAGAAGAGCCACCGCGAACAGGCGTAAGACGCGGGGTGGATCATCCTGCGGTTGCGTGCCCTGCATGGCATGCGTCCATATCCGGTTCGTCCCTGACGGGCTTCACGGTGATGCCGTATCCCGTGGTCGGCCGCATCGGTCAGGTTCCGGCGTCTCCTGGCGTCTCCTGGCGTCGAATGTGAGCAAATCAAGGAATATGAAGGCATTTGCCGCCATTCACGGATACTCGGCGGTGGTGCCTATTACTCTGGGGGTTTATGAGTCCGACAGGTAACAGCGATATTCAGCAGGCTCTGGCCGAAGCCATGGCATCCAGGCCGTACACGCACCGGCAGGATGTCGACGCCGGCATAGCGGCCGTGATCACCGTCGAGGAGGACGCCCGTTTCCTTGCGGCCACACTGCGGGCCCTGCTCACCCAGAACGTGCTGCCGGGCGTCATCATCATCGCCGACGCCACCGACGCCACCGGCGCCACCGGACAGCCCGTCAGAACGTCCTTCGAGGTGATCCCCTCGCCGGCCGGCCCGGTCATGGCCATGCCGCAGGCCAAGGAGGTCAGCGTGCAGATCGTGCGGGCCAAGGGTGCCCGTTCGTTCGGCGACGCCGTGGACAAGTCTCTCGATTACGCCGAACTCGACCCCGCGACCCGTGCGCTGTGGCTGCTGCACGACGATTCGCGCCCCGCGGACGACACCTGTCTGGAACGGCTGCTGGAATCCTGGCGCAACACGCCGGGCGCCAACGTGCTCGGCTGCAAGCAGTGCGACTGGGACGGCAAGCAGCTGCACAACGTGGGCATGTATGCGGGCCGCCACACCGTCCACTCCCTTGTGGTGGACGGCGAACCCGATCAGGAGCAGTACGACGGCCGCCAGGACGTGTACGCCGTATCCCTGGCCGGCGCGCTCGTCTCGCTGAGCACGTTCAAGCGGCTCAAAGGCATCAATCCCTGGTTCACCACCTACGGCGAATCCCTGGACTTTTGCCGTCGCGTCTGCCAGAGCGGCGGCCGCGTGGTGATCGTACCGCAGGCGCAGATCGCCCATCGCCGCGCCCGCTACGAAGGCGTGCGCACCCGCGGCGGCGAGGCGCTCAACTCCCACCACACCATCAGCCACGCCATGACCGTGGCCCGCGCCCAGCAGCGCTACCTATACACGGACATGGCCATGTCCTCGTGGATCCCGGTATGGCTGTGGCGCTTCATCCGCAGTTTCGGCATGGCACTCGCCATGCTGTTCGGCAAGAAACCATACGGCGCGTGGATCGAGCTGTGCCTGCCGTGGCTGGCACTGACCTCCATCCCCGGAGCCATGCGCTCGCGCAGGCTGGTGGCCCGCCAGTCGAAGGTGCCGATGTCCTCGTTGCAGGTGCTCGCCGCCGACCGCCGGCAGATCGCCCAGTTCCACGACCGGCGCGACGCCTTCATTGCCCAGCAGGGCGTGGTGCTGCTGAGCCCGCTCGAACGCGCTCATCTGCGCAGCCGCATCATCCGCCGATGGTCGTGGGCCATGATCATGGCGCTCGTCTCGTTCCTGGGCATCATGGCCATCCACTGGCCGGTGTTCCGCGCCGTGTTCTCGGACGGTTCGCTGTATTCGAACGCGCTGCTGCCCACCGGCGCGAGCTTCCACCAGCTGGCGCAGGCCGCCACCACACCGTGGGTGTTCGGCTCCGGCATCGGCATCCCCGCGCCTCCCACACCGTGGCTGCTTGTACTGATGGTGGCCTCCCTGTTCACCATCGGCCATGTGGGCGCGGCACTGTCGCTCATGCTGTTCGCCGCGGCCCCGCTCGCCGCCCTGTCCTTCTGGGCGTTGGCGGGCATCTTCACCCGTTCGGACGTGGTCCGCGTGCTCGGCGGCCTCCTGTGGGCCTCCTCGGGCATCATGTTCGGCTGGTACGCCGGCGCCGACCTGCCGATGCTCACCGTGCTGGTCTTCCTGCCCGCCGCCTTCGCGTTCGTGTTCCGCGCCGTGGGCATGTACCACACCGAGGATCCGTTGAAGCCGCGCCCCTCCGTGCAGGCGGCGGCGTTGTCCGCCCTGTGCTTCATCCCCGTGGTGGCCGCCGAACCGCAGCTCCTGCTGGCCCTCGTCGTGGCGTTCGTGGCGTTCCTCATGTTCGTGCGCCGCAAGCGCGCCACGCTCCTGCTCATCCCCGTGCCCGCCGCGTTCGCCGTGGCCCCCACCCTCGTCAACTCGGTCCGGTACGCGCATCTGGGCTCATGGCGTCAGCTGTTCGGCGACATCATGGTGCCCTCCACGGCATCCAACGGTTCCCCCGAGGCGTTGAGCCTGCTGCAGGTGGCCCAGCGCGCGCTCGGATGGAACCCCCTGTCCCCGCACATGCTCGACCTGGCCATGGCGCTCCTGTTCCTCATCGTGACCGTGCTCGCCATCGCCTCGCTCGTGTTGCCGTTCGCCCTGCGCGCCTCCCGACTCATGTGGGTGGTCATCGTCTGCGGCGCGGCGCTCGCGCTCGTCTCCTCGCGCGTGGCCATCGACGTGGACGCCGGCGGCCCGGTGGCCGGCTCGGCCGAACCCGGCATGCTCCTGATGATGATGGGCTTCCTGGCCTGCGTGTGCCTGGTGGCCGGCGGCGCGGTGAAACGCTTCCACCCCCTGCACTCGAACGCGCAAGGCGAGATCGAGGCGCCGGCGCGCGACCGTCTGCGTCCGCTGATCGTATCCGGCCGCATGGTGCTCGCCGTGGTGCTCGCCGGGTGCGTGGCCATCCAATGCTGGTACGGCCTCGAACGCCACCACAGCGAGGGACTGGGCGTCTCCCGCTCCGGCCTGCCCATGGTCACCACCGACTACCTGGCCTCCGGCGAGGACCACCGCGTGCTGGCCATCAGCGCCCAGACCCGCAACGTGGTCGATTACTCGGTGATGCGCACCTCCCGTGGCGACCTCATCGACAGCTCCCCGGCCCAGCGCGTACGCCTGCTGGACGGTGAGCATGACGAGATCGACCAGACGCTCGCCAAAGCGTGCGCCACACTGCTGTCCAATCCGGACGAGGATGCCATCGCCACCATCAGCCAGCTCGGTTTCGGCGGCATCTACGTGGTCTCGGACGGCGAATCGGCCACCACGGCCACGCCCTACGAACAGCTGAGCGCCAACATCGCCGCGTCCAACGGCACCCAGGCGCTGGTCAGCACCGACGCCGGCACCTATTACCGTCTCACCCTGCGCTCCGCCGCATCCCAGAACGTGGACACCTCATGGCAGCAGCGCACCCAGAACAGCAGCTGGCGACGCGCCTGGCTCATCTGCCTCGCGGTCGTGCTTGCCCTGTACTGCCTGGTGGCCCTGCCGCGCCGACGCATCATGGACGGCTTGGAGGAGGAAGCATGAGCCGCAAAGCAAGGAAATCAACGTCATCCGTCCCCAGGCGCGTCATGCGCGTGGTGACCGGCATCATCACCATGATCGTGCTCATCGCCCTGTTCGCGGCCCTAATGGTTCTGCCCGGCCCGAAGTCGCTGATCGACCGCGTCCAGGCCACCACCGACGCCATCGACCAGACGGTCAGCCCCACCCAATCCGAAACGTACTGCCCGGCACCCATGGCGCTCGCCGATTCCGGCACCTACGGCGACAGCGAATTCCAGGCCACCGTGGGCAATCTCGCCACCCAGGCCCGCTATGCGGCGTTCGGCTCGGTGTACAGTGCCTCCGTCGCCGCGTTCGGGGACGATTCGGCGTCCGCCTCCGGCACCGTGACGCTCAAGGACGACGATGCCACCGACGAGGATCAGGTGAAGACCGGTTCCGAAAAGATCAGCCAGGGCTCCCGCCTCATCGACACGCACATGCTCACGGCCGAGGCCGGCACCGGCGCCGCCGGCTCCATCGCCTCCTGGGCCAGCGACGGCGACCTCAAGGGCGTCTCCGCGGCCTCCTGCGTGGCCACGGCCCTGCGCCAGTCGTTCCTCCTGCCGTCCACCGCCACCGGCACCACGCAGCAGCTCATCGTGGCCAACCCCTCCACCAAGCCCACCACCGTGGACGTGTCCGTGTGGGGCTCCAAGTCCGCCGGCAAACTCACCATGTCCACCCAATCCACGCTGACCGTGCCAGCCGGCGGCGAAAGCACGCTGGAACTCTCCGCGGCCGCCACCGCCCAGGACGGCCTGTACGCGACGGTCTCCAGCAAGGAGACGCCGATCGCCGCCGTGGTGCGCGTGGTGAGCATGGACGGCCTGACCTCCAAGGGCTCCGACTTCGCCATGCCGCTGGGATCCGCCTCCAACGCGGCCGTGGCCCCCTCGGTGAACGAGGGGGCCACGGCCACTGCCTACCTGTTCGCGCACGTCGATACACGCACCGAACTGTCCTGGATCACCGCAAGTGGTCTGGTACGCGCCCAGGATGTGACGGTCAAGGCGGGCCAGGTGTCCGTCGTGGATCTGGGCGACGCCCCCAAGGGAGCGTTGGGCGTGATGTCCACCGCCGAGGACAAGTTGTTCCTCACCGTCAAGACCACCCGCTCCGGCGACGGCGAACAGGCCGATTTCGCGCTCGTCAACGCCTCCCAGCCAGCGGCATACGCCGGACTGGCATTGCCGGACGACGTGACCGGAACCATCACCCTGGCCAACCTGTCCAACAAGGAGACGAAGGTGACGATCCGCGCGTACGACGCCAAGGGGCACGCGGTCAAAAGCCGTGACGTGACGCTTGGGGCGAACGCCGCGCAAGCCGTCAAGGCCTCCGATCTGTCCGACGGCGACGATGCCGCGGTCGTGCTGATGGTCGAGGATCAGAGCGAGCAGGTGGGCTGGAACGTGCGGCTAACCCACGACGATCTGGGCGACGGCAAGGTAGCCGGCCTTGCCGCCCTTGGTCCGACCGCGCTCGTGCCGTCCATCGCCCACGTCTGGGCCCGCAACGACTCCACCATCGTGCGGTAACGGGCGGATCACAGGCCCCAGTCGGGGTCGATCTCCTCGGGACGACGCCCGTACAGTTCCGCCAGACGCGAGACCAGCTCGTCTCGGATCGCCAACTGAAGTTCCATCTTGGTCGGCGCCTCCGTCTGCAACGGCATGCGATACAGCACGATGCGCGCCGGAATGCCATGGCTGGCGGGGAAGCACTGCGACGTGAAATTCGGCTCCGTCTGCCAGGGCGTCGGGTCGGAAGGCGGCACATCCTCCACCGCGAACTGCAGCGGGCGCACCAACTGCGGCCACGCCTCACCGAGACGGCGCACCTGCGCGGCCACCATGTCGTCGAACATGCCGGTGCGGGTGCGGTAACGGGGCAGACGAGTGCCGAACATCGGGGTGCGGGTGCCGCGTCCGTGCCGGTTCCGGTACACGCGGGCGTTCCAAGGCGGTTGAAGCATGGTTCCCACCATAGGCCAAGGCGGCGGCAATATGCGTTAGAATCGGTGCATTGGATACTCGCGTGAGGAGGACACGGGGATGATGGTGCGCTCCTGGACCGAATGCGATCTCGACGAACTGTGCTCGCGGGCCAAGGTGTTCGGCTTCGACCTGGACAACACGCTCGCCAGTTCCAAACAGCCCATGAAACCGCCGATGATCGAACGGTTCAGCGCCCTGACCTCATGCGCCACGGTGGCGCTCATCTCCGGAGGCAGCATGGCCGTGGTCACCTCCCAGGTGCTCGACGTGCTCGCCCCCACAGCGAACCGCGCCAATCTCCACGTCATGCCCACCTCGGGCTCGCGCTACTACCGGTGGGACGCGGCCGAATCCCGATGGGGACTGGTCTACTCGCACGACCTCGACCCCGAAACCGTGGCCGCCATCGAATCCAGCCTCGAACGGCACGCCCGTGAACTCGGCCTATGGGAGGCCAAGACATGGGGGCCGCGCATCGAGAACCGCGGCAGCCAGATCACCTTCTCCGCATGCGGCCAATACGCGCCGGTCGAGGTCAAGCAGGCGTGGGATCCGGACAACACCCGCAAGCACGCGCTCGCCGAAGCCGTGCGCGCCGACCTGCCCGACCTGAAGATCCGCGCGGGCGGATACTCCAGCGTGGACGTCAGCAAGCACGGCATGGACAAGGCCTATGCCGTGCGCTCGCTCGCCGCCGCCCTGAACATCGACCCCGGCCGGATACTGTTCACCGGCGACCGCATGGGACCGGGCGGCAACGACTATCCCGCCGTCGAGGCCGGAGCCATGGGCATGCGCGTGACCGACCCCCAGGACGCCCTGGGACTGATGGACGCACTGCTCGCCCGACTGCATCCGGGCCACGGCTTGTCATCGTCGAGATAACGGCGTCAGGTCAGAACCATGGTCACGCGGGCAGACGGAAGACGACATCGCCGGATGCGGGGGAGCGGCGGGGTGCTGCCGCATGTCTGGCCCGCGATACGGGACGTGCTCCTGCCCCGCGGATGCGCCGGATGCGACAGGCCCGACGAGGTGCTCTGCCCCGATTGCCGCGCGTTGTTCGACGGCTGTCACGAACGGGAACTGCAAGGCCGCACGTCCGGTTCGGCCTATGCCGCCGCCATCTATCAGGGATTCGCCCGTCACGCCATCCTCGACTGGAAGGACCACGACGACGTGGAACTGGACGGGCCCTTCGCCGAGATCATCGTGGATCTGCTGGGAAGGTCGGGTCTGCCGGAAACACTGTCCGAAACGTTGCGGCATGCCGCATCCCACGGCCCCGTACTGGTGGTTCCCGCGCCATCCTCCCGCCAATCCACGCGGCGGCGTGGCAGGCGCCATCTCATGCCGCTGGCCGAGGCGCTCGCCGACGCCCTGTGCGGCATGGGGGTGGACGCCGTGCCGGCTCGGGTGCTGGCCAGCACCGCGGGCGGCGGCCGATCGGTGCAGCAGGTCTCCTCGGCCCAGCGCGCCCAGCGCATCGGCGGGCACGTCGAAGCCATTCCCCTCCCGGACAGGCCGTTGCGGGGCGCGGTGGCGGTATTGGTGGACGACATCATCACCACGGGTTCCACATTGCGTCAGTGCATGGCCTCGTTACGTGGGGCCGGTGCCGTGCCGGTCGGCGCGCTGGCCCTGGCCCACGCCGTGGTACGCTACGGATCCGATGAGGAGGACGATCCGTATACCTCTGGAACATCCGGGGACTCCCGCACGGGAAACGCATCGACCGCCACGCCCCAGATGGGTGGACATAGCCCGTTCGGCGCCATGTAATCGGGGAAACGTAGGTTGTCGGCGTGCAGAATGGTGCGTGAGCCGCGTATCAGCAGCCGTTTGACGGCCAGCTCGCCGTCCAGCACGGCCACCACCACATCGCCGGGCAGGGGAGTGCGCGACCGGTCCACGATGAGCAAGTCGCCATCCCGGATGCCGCCGTCTCGCAGATTATTGCCATCGTCGGCATCCGCATTTTCGGGAATGCGCATGGAATCACCCGCCATCTGCACCACGAACAGCGAATCCCGCACATCGGACGTCCCCGACACCACACACCCCCAAAATCGAACGTATGTTCGATTCTATCGGAAAGCATGTATAAACACAGTGGCTCTGTCAAACCGGTATTGACAGAGCCACTGTGCTGGTGCTTCGCAACGGGTGTCTCACCCTTCGGCGATGTGGTATTTCGGCAGGGTGATCTCGAAATCGGCGCCGCGCACGTCATCCACCACCTTGACGGTGCCGCCGTGGAGCTGCGCCGCCCAGCGTGCGATGGACAGGCCCAATCCGGTGCCTCCCGACTCCGTGCCGGGGCCGGTCTTGCCCTTGACGAACCGGCGGAAGATGGCGGAACGGTCGGCGGGGGCGATCTGTGAGCCGAAGTTGACCGCATTGGTCACGATGGTGCCCATCGTCTCGTCCTCATGGGCCTCGACCAGTACGGTGGTGCCGTCCGCGGAATGCTTGAGCGCGTTGGCGATGATATTGGTGAACAGCTGGCGCAGGCGGTCCTGGTCGCCCTCCATGGTGATGTCGTTCGGCACGTGGACCAGGATGTCGTGCGCGTGGCCGCCGTCCGCGATCTCCAACGGTTCGATGGTCTCGTCCAGGAAGTCGGCGAAGTTGAACCGCTCGACGTTGAGACTCGCGGCGCCGGCCTCCATGCGGCTCAGATCGAGCAGGAATGCGATCAGGTCGGACAGGCGCTTGGTCTGGGTGAGGATGCTTTCGAGATTGGCCGGCGTCGGCTCGGTGACGCCGTCGGCCATGTTCTCCACCATCGCCTGCAATGCTGAGACGGGCGTGCGCAGCTCGTGGCTCACGTTGGCGATCATGTCCATGCGCATCTGGTTGGCGTGTTCGAGCTCGCCGGCCATTTCGTTGAACGAACGGGCGAGCTGGCCCACCTCGTCATGACGGACCTGGTCGATGTCCACGCGCACGCTGTAGTCGCCGTCGGCCATGGCCTCGGCCACGTCGCGCATCTGGCGCAGCGGAGCGGTGATGCCGCGGGAGAACACATAGGTGATGCTCAGGGCCACCACCAGCGTCAGCGGCATGGCGATCCAGCCGGACCAGCCGTATTTGAGCAGGATCCAGCACATCGCGAAGGCGATGGCGGTGGCCACCACGATGAGCGCGCTGAGCTCGAGTTTCAGGGAGGAGAAAAAATCAACCGGTTTGGTGTAGCGCTTCAGCGCGTCAAGCCGGGATTTCGGTGTTTGCTTTGCCATGGATAAATCGAATCAGCCGTTTCGTCGTACAACAGAATGCACCGGGCCCGTCGGCGAGGACGAACCCGGTGCATCATCGAATCACAATAGGGAGGCAGGCGCCGTCGTTCATGCGGCGGGCGGCTCGAAGGCGTAGCCCACGCCGTGCACGGTGCGGATGGTGTCTGCGCCGAGCTTGTGACGCAGGGCCTTGACGTGGCTGTCCACCGTACGGGTGCCGGAGGCATCCACCCAATCCCACACCTCTTCGAGCAGCTTCTCGCGGGTGAGCACGGACTTCGGGCGGCGGGCCAGCGTGGCCAGCAGATCGAACTCCGTGGGGGTCAGATGCACCTGCTGGCCGTTGACGGTCACGATGCGCTGGGCCGGATCGATCACCATGGACCCGAAATCGAGGATCTTCTCGTTCTCGGAGTTCTTGGCGATGACCTTGGCGCGCTCCACGCGGCGCAACAGCGCCTTGCAGCGGGCGATAAGCTCGCGCATGGAGAACGGCTTGGTCATGTAATCGTCCGCACCGGCGCCAAGGCCGATGACCTTGTCCGCCTCGTCGTCACGGGCGGTCAGAATCAGCACCGGCACCGGACGTTCGGCCACGATGCGCTTGGTGGCCTCCAGACCGTCCATCACCGGCAACATGATGTCCATGATCACCAGATCGGGACGCAGCTGGTTCGCTGCCTGCACGGCGGACGCACCGTCGCCGGCCACGCGGGCCGTCCACCCCTCGGCGGTGATGCGCTGGGCGATGGCCGTGGCGAGCGTGGGCTCGTCCTCGACCACCAGCACCGTGTGCGGTGCCGAATTCTGACGCGCTGTGGTGTTGAGCATAAAACCGGTTACCTTTGTCCTTTCGGTGTTGCCCTATCAGTCCTCTTCCGGTTTCAAGAATACAACTCCGAGGGCCGGCACGGTGATGTTCACGGAGAACGGACGGGAGTGGTACTCGCCCTCGACCGCCTCGACGGTGCCGTTGTGGATGCCGGAGCCGCCGTACTGGGCGTCGTCGGTGGTGAACACCTCGGTCCACTTGCCGCCGGAGGGCAGGGCCACCTTGTAGTCGGACCAGGCCTCGCCGGAGAAGTTGACCACCACGGCCAGGGTCTCGCCCTTGGAACCGATCCTGAGGAAGCTCAGTGTGTTGTGGTCGGCGTCATCGCTGGTGAGCCACTGGAAGCCGGCCGGATCGAAGTCCTGGCTCCACAGGGCCGGGTTGGCCTTGTAGAAGGCGTTGAGGTCGCCCACGAAGTGCTGGATCTGGCGGTGCTCCTCCCAGTTGAGGCAATCCCAGTCGATGGAGGCGTCGTGGTTCCACTCGCCCCACTGGGCCAGCTCGTTGCCCATGAAGGACAGCTTCTTGCCCGGGTGGGCCCACTGGTAGGCGAACAGGGAGCGCACGCCGGCCATCTTCTGCCAGCCGTCGCCCGGCATCTTGCCGTACACGGAACCCTTGCCGTACACGACCTCGTCGTGGCTGATCGGCAGCACGTAATGCTCGGAGTAGGCGTACACCATGGAGAAGGTGATCTCGTTGTGGTGCCACTTGCGGTTGATGGGCTCCTCATGCAGGTACTGGAGGGTGTCGTGCATCCAGCCCATGTTCCACTTGAGGCCGAAACCGATGCCGCCGGCGGAGGTGGGGGCGGTGATGCCCGGCCATGCGGTGGACTCCTCGGCGATCATCATGATGCCGGGGTTGTTCTTGTAAGCCGTGGCCGTGGCCTCCTTGAGGAAGTCGATGGCCTCGAGGTTCTCGCGGCCGCCGTAGATGTTCGGCCTCCACTGGCCGGGCTCGCGGCTGTAGTCGAGGTAGAGCATGGAGCTGACGGCGTCCACGCGCAGGGCGTCGATGTGCAGGTCCTCAAGCCAGAACAGGGCGTTGGCCACCAGGAAGTTGCGCACCTCGTGGCGTCCGAAGTTGAACACGTAGGTACCCCAGTCCGGGTGCTCGCCGCGCAGCGGATCCGGATCCTCGTACAGCGGGGTGCCGTCGAAGCGGCCGAGCGCGAAGCCATCCTTCGGGAAGTGGGCGGGCACCCAGTCCATGATCACGCCGATGCCGGCCTGGTGGAACTTGTCCACGAGGTAGCGGAAGTCGTCCGGGGAGCCGAGGCGGGAGTCCACGGCGTAGTAGCCGGTGACCTGGTAGCCCCACGAACCGGAGAACGGATGCTGGGCCAGCGGCATGAACTCCACGTGCGTGAAGCCCTCCTGCTTGACGTAGTCCACCAACTCGTCGGCCAGCTCGCGGTAGGTCAGGCCCTTGCGCCAGCTGCCGGCGTGGACCTCGTAGATGGAGACCGGGCCGTTGTTCGGGTCGGTGGTGCGACGGTGGTTCATCCAGGCGTCGTCCTGCCACTCGTAGTCCGATTCGGTCACGATGGAGGCCGTGTTCGGCGGGACCTCGTGCTGGCGTTCCATCGGGTCGGCCTTCATCTCCCACTGGGAGTTGGCGTTGAGGATGTGGAACTTGTAGTGCTCGCCGGCGCCGATGCCCGGAATGAAGATCTCCCACACGCCGGAGGAGCCGAGCGCGCGCATGGCGTGGCGGCGGCCGTCCCAGCCGTTGAAGTCGCCCACCACGCGCACGGCGTGGGCGTTCGGGGCCCACACGGAGAACGCGGTGCCCACCACCTGCTCGCCGGGGGTGCCGTCGGCGCCGCCCATCGGATCGTCATAGCGCAGCACGTGGGCGCCGAGCACCTCCCACAGCTTCTCGTGGCGGCCTTCGCCGAACAGGTAGGTGTCCATGTCGCCGAGGGTGGGCAGGTAGCGGTAGGGGTCGTCCTCGACGATGGTCTCGCCGTCCTCCCACTCGGTGCGCACGCGGTAGTCCGGGACTCCGGGCTCGTCGGGGGTGCCGGCGGCGGGCACGGTGGTCACGAACACGCCGTTGTGCTCATGGTGCATGGGATACTCGCCGTCCTGGGTCAGGACGGTCACGGCCTTGGCGAGAGGACGCAGCACGCGGATGGTGACGGTGTCGGCATGCTTGCCGATGCCGAGGTGCCCGCCGAGCACCGCGTGGGGGTTATAGAATTCAGCATTGCTCACCGAGTCCAGTTCGCCGGAGGCGACAGGCACGATGACGGTATCTTCTTTGATCGTTTCTTTAGCCATGCCCCAAAGTGTACTTGTGTTAACGAAGGAAACGCTACATTGGCGCGTCGGGGAATGGCGTGTTGCCGCCGTTTTTTCGTTTTCCCCCGAATGTGAGCGTTCTCAAAGGCGAGGTCCAGGGCTTCTGGCAAAATTATTCGAGTTTTTGTGTGTAAGCCGATCAGTTCTCGGAGGATACATGTCTTACAAAGTCGGCGATATGGTCGTCTATCCGCGTCATGGTGCAGCCAAGGTGGAGGCCATCACCGAACGGACCGTCAAGGGAGTCACCCGTCAGTACCTGCAGCTGTCCGTGCTGTCCTCGGACGGTCTGGTCATCAACGTCCCGGTCGACAACGCCAAGAAGGTCGGCGTGCGCGACATCGTCTCCGCATCCGAGGTGGCCAAGGTCTTCGAGATCCTGCGCACCCCGATCGTCGAGAAGGAAATGAACTGGTCCCGCCGTTACAAGCTGAACGTCGAGAAGATCGCCACCGGCGACGTCAACAAGATCGCCGAGGTGGTGCGTGACCTCGCCCAGCGCGACGTGGACGAGCACGGCCTGTCCGCCGGCGAGAAGCGCATGCTCACCAAGGCCCGCTCCATCCTGACCTCCGAGATCGCGCTGTCCGAGAAGATCGACGAGACCGAGGCCCAGCGCCTGCTGGACGTGAACCTGGGATACGAGCCCGCCCAGCCCGGTGACGAAAAGCACCACACCGAGGAGCCCGAGGAGGCCGCCGCCGATACGCTGGCCCGCATCGAGTCCCAGAAGAAGTCCAAGAAGAAGTGAGCAGTGATCGCTTTGACCCGGTTCCGCGCATTGCGGGCCGGGTTTTTGCTTTTCGGAGAACCGCGCCGTCGAGAGGAAAATGTCCATGGACAACATCAATCCGATGATTCCGGCGATCCCGATGATCGGCCAGGGATTCGACGCCCACCGTTTCGCCGAACCTGGTTCGGGACGCCCGTTGTGGCTGGCCGGCCTGTTCTGGCCGGTGCCGGAGGGTGCCGATGCCGCACAGGCCGCACGTTACGAGGGCATCGAGGGTGATTCGGATGGCGACGTGGCCGCCCATGCCCTTATCGATGCACTGCTGTCCGCGGCCGGACTGGGGGATATCGGCTCGCTGTTCGGCGTGGGCTCCGGTGCCCATGGTGCCGGCATGCATGGCACCGATATGCTGCGGGAGACGGCGGATCATCTGAAGGAGCGCGGATTCACGCCGGTATCGGCGTCCGTGGCCGTGATCGGCAACCGGCCGAAGATCGGTACCCGGCGTGCCGAGGCGGAGACCGCATTGTCGGAGGCCGTCGGCTGCCGTGTGTCCGTGACCGCCACCACCACGGACCGCATGGGTTTCACCGGCCGGGGTGAAGGCATCGCCGCCATCGCCAGCGCCCTGGTCGTTCGCGGCTGATCGGCGACATACCGAATACGAGGGTGTCCCGCTGAATCGATGTCAGCGGGACACCCTGGCATGTGTCGGTGGTTCGGGACTGTTCGTTCAGCGCGCCTTCAGTGCGGCGGCGCCCTTGGCGATGGCCCAGAACAGGGTGGACAGCGTCACGATGATGAAGCTCGGGGGAGCGGGGAACATCGCGGACAGCACCAGTCCCAGCCAGATCGCGGCGAGGCACAGGACGCTCGCGATGACCATGGCCTTGAACGGCGAACCCGCCAGGATGTTGGCGGTGGCAGCCGGCGTGATGACCAGCGCGAAAATCAGCAATGTACCCACGGCCGGCACCGCGATGGTGATCACGCCGGCCATGATAGCCATGAACGCCACGTTCATCACGCCGATCGGCACGCCCTTGGCCTGCGCCACCTGCTCGTCCAGCGAGCTGAACAGCAGCGGACGGTAGATCACTGCCAGCAGCACGAGCAGCAGCACGTTGAAGATGGCGAATCCGATGATCTGATCGGTGGTGATGGTCAGGATCGAACCGAACAGGATCGACTGCATCTGCTGGGATGCGGAGCTGGACAGTCGCGCGAAGAACAGGCCCAGACCGGTCGCGAAGGCCAGCACGGTGCCGGTGGCGATCTCGCGTTCGGAGACGCGCTTGCCCAACGCTCCGATGACCAGTGCACCGCCCAATGCGAACACACCCATGCCCAACGAGACCGGCAGTCCCAGCAGCACCGCACCGGTGGCTCCCGGCAGGCCGATGTGGGCCAAGGCGTGCGCGGCGAATGTGGAATGGCGCGCAATCGTGAAGTAGCCCATGACGCCCGCGGCCAAGGCGATGAACAGCCCGGCCACGAAGGCATTGGTCATGAACGGGGCCGTGAGCGTGCCCATCCATTCGGGATCGAACGAGAAATCGATGGTGCTCATCGTGCGCCTGCCTTTCCCGCGCCGGGCGCGGATGCCGCGGAATCATGGGAATGATGATGCATTTGCGCCACCTCGGTGGCCGAATGCATGTCCTGCACCTGGTCGAGCGGCTCGTCCGGGGTGGGGGTCACGAACATGTCACCCTGCGGGGTGGTGACCACCTGCACCTGCGTGCCGTACAGGTGGGTGAGCAGATCGGAATCAAGCACCTTGCCCATGTCCGCGTAATGCGGGTGGCCATCCAGCAGGTAGACGGCTCCGGTCAGGATCGGCAGCAGCATGTTGAGGTCATGCGCCACCACCTGAATGGTCATGCCGAGCTCGCGGTTGAGCTTGGCGAGCACATGCACGGCGGCGCGCTGGCTGGCCAGATCGAGGTTCGCAAGCGGCTCGTCCAGCATGAGCAGCTTGGGATCGCACACGAGCGCCTGGGCGATGGCCACGCGCTGGCGCAGGCCGCCGGACAGTTCGGAGAGACGGTATTTGGCCTTGTCCGCGATGCCGGTGAACTCCATGGCCTCACGCACCTTGGCCTTCTGTGCCTTGGTGACCAGGTGGATGCCGAAGCGCGTGCCGGTCAGGCCCAGCAACACCGACTGCTCGGCGGTGAGATTGGAGTCGATGTCCGAGGCGTAGCTCTGCGGCACATAGCCGATCTGCGCGTTGCGTTCGCCGGCCGGACGGCCCAGCACGGTCAGCGAGCCGGCGGCCAGCGGCAGCAGGCCCAGCTCGGCCTTCATCATGGTGGTTTTGCCGGTGCCGTTGGTGCCCACGATGGCGGTGACCGATCCGGTGGGGATGGCGAAGGTGCCATGCTGCCAGATGATACGGTCGCCTCGACGCACGGCGGCGTCACGGAAGACGATGCAATCGGATGATTCGCTCATAAGGCCGATTGTGGCAAATGATGCTGACAATCGTTCTCAATATCGGTTTGACGGAGGCCAACAAAAAAGCTCCCCTCGGCTTGACGAGGGGAGCTTGCGAGTCGGACACGGGCTACTTGCCCGGATCGGTTTGACCTTCGTTGGAAGGCACCTGCGAATCGGCGGAGGAGTCCGTGTTGTTCTGCGAATCGTCCGTGGACTGGTCGTCCTTGGAGGTGTCGGACTTCGTGGCCTTGCATTCGCGGATGTAGGTGCGGGTCTTCGAATCGGTGCTGGAGGAGTCCGAATCGGTCGACTCGCCGGAGGAATCGGTGCTGTCGCCGGCATCGGTGCCGTCGCTCGATTCGCCGTTCGTGGAGGCATCCGCGCCATCGCCATCGGAGGAATCGGTCTCGTCCTCCGAGGTGTCCTCGCAGCCGTAGCTCGGATCCACGGCATCGATGATCGTGTTGACGAGCTGGTTGATCCAGTCGTCCAACGTCTCGGAGTCCGTGGGCATCTGCTCGGTGACATCCACCACCGGCACGTCGGAACGGCCGGCTGTGCCCGTGATCATGTTGGTCGCGTCACTGGTCTCCTGCGTGTTGTTGAGCAGCACATCCACCTTGCGACCCTCGATGATCTTCTGGAACGACTGCAGATCGGCCGGGGCCACCTCGCCGCCGGAGGCCTGCGACTGCGCATAGCCCTTGGGGGTGGAGTCCTCGAAACCGAGGTCCGCCATGAGGTAGTAGGCCACGGGTTCGGTGGCCGCGTAGGTCAGGTCGTCATGGGTCTTGGTGAAGTCCTCGGCCCAGCTTTCCAGCTGTTTCTCGCCGGCCTGCCATTCCTTGAGACGCTTCTGGAAATCGGCCTTCTTGCTGGGCAGCGCCTTGATGTAGGCCTCGGTGATCTCCGTCGCCATGCCGGAGCGGGCGTCCTTGGAGAACCACAGATGCGGGTTGTCGCCCTCCATCGCGCCCACCACGGATGCGGCGGAGACGATGGTGGTGGACTTGGTGAGCGACTTGGTGGCCCAGGCATCGTAGCCAGCGCCGTTGGCCACCACGATCTGCGCCTTGGACAGCTTGGCCACGTCCGAGGTCTTCGGCTCGAAATCGTGGGCGTCCACGTTGGTGGAGCTCATGATGGACGTGACGTTCACGTCGTCGCCGCCCAGTTCGGACGCCAGGGAGCCCCACTGGTTGATGGAGGCCACCACGTTGATCGGTCCGGTGGCCTTGGAGGAGGTGTCCGGGTCGGACTTGGTCTCGGTGTCGGCGGTGTTCTGGGTGCCGCATGCGGCGGCGGTGAACAGCAGTGCCGCGCCCGCGGCGGCGGCCGCAAGTCGCGTAAGTCGAGTGAATCGGATACCCATGGCGTGCCTTCTTCGTTGAGCTGCGAAACAAAACGGACTTGTTTCAACAGTAGCCTATCGTTGCGAATAATCACCGAAAACCTACAGGAAGGGTACCGATGTCCACAAAAATCGACGGCAAGCAGGTTGCGGCGGATATCAAGGCGAATCTCGCCGAGCGAGTGGCCAAGCTCAAGGCTCAGGGCGTGACGCCGGGCCTCGGCACGCTGCTAGTGGGGGAGGATCCCGGCTCGGTCAAGTACGTCGCCGGCAAGCATGCGGATTGCGCCGAAGTGGGCATCAACTCCGTCAAGAAGGAACTGCCCGCCACCGCCACGTTCGAGGACATCGCGCAGGCGGTCAAGGAACTCAATGAGGATCCGGCGTGCAACGGCTTCATCGTGCAGCTGCCGCTGCCCAAGGGCATCGACCAGAACGCCATCATCGACCTCATCGACCCGGCCAAGGACGCCGACGGCATGCACCCGTACAACCTCGGCGAACTGGTGCTCCACGTGCGCGGCGACATCACCACGCCGCTGCCCTGCACGCCGCGCGGCGTCATCGAGCTGCTGGGCGCCTACGACATCGACCTGAACGGCAAGGAGGTGTGCGTGCTCGGCCGCGGCATCACCATCGGCCGCACCATCGGCCTGATGCTCACGCGCAACGCCGTGAATGCCACCGTGACCCTGTGCCATACCGGCACGAAGGACGTGGTCGATCACATGCGCCGTGCGGACGTGATCGTGGCCGCCATGGGCTCCGCCGGGTTCGTCACGCCGGACAAGATCAAGGACGGCGCCGTGCTGGTGGACGTTGGTGTCAGCCGCGTCTTCGACGAGGAGGCCGGCCGTTACCGCATCAAGGGCGACGTTGACAAGGCCTGCTACGAGAAGGCCTCCGCCTACACGCCGAACCCCGGCGGCGTGGGCCCGATGACCCGTGCCATGCTCCTGGCCAACGTCGTCGAAATGGCCGAGCGCTCGCTGTGATGCGTGATTAATCAAAACGGGATGCGGAGGCAGAGGTGCAGGGTATGCGTGTCTCGACCGTAAGCAGCGAAGGCGTGCGCTACGCTGTGCGAGCGTACGCCGGAGCGATGGCTGCTGAGCCGTGAAGTGGACAATCCTGTGGACTGTCCATAGGCGAAGTGAGCAGCTATGCTGCGAAGCCGACGGAGTCGGTGCCTTGAGTGTGTCGAGACACGCATACCCTGCACCTCTGGCGGTCAGAATGCTTGTCCAGCCGCGACACACCCGGATTCCTCTAGGAAATTTGGCCATAGATGCCTGTAATCTAGATATTTGTGCGCCCGAAAGGTGCGCAGATAACTTAATACCGAGCAATTATCCATCCATCTATTAGAAACCATATATTTACATGGCAGAGAACAACACTGAAGTCGCCAAGGTCGCCATCAACGACATCGGCACCGAAGAGGACTTCATCAAGGCAGTCGATTCCACCATCAAGAACTTCGATGATGGTGATCTGGTCGAGGGTACCGTCGTCAAGATTGATCACGACGAGGTCCTGGTCGACATCGGCTACAAGACCGAGGGTGTGATCCCCTCCCGCGAGCTTTCCATCAAGAAGGACGTCGATCCCGACGAGGTCGTCAAGGTTGGCGATCCGATTGAGGCCCTTGTCGTCACCAAGGAAGACAAGGAAGGCCGTCTGATTCTGTCCAAGAAGCGTGCTCAGTACGAGCGTGCCTGGGGCGACATCGAGAAGATCAAGGAAGCTGACGGCGTTGTTGAGGGCACCGTCATCGAAGCCGTCAAGGGCGGCCTCATCGTGGACATCGGTCTGCGTGGCTTCCTGCCTGCTTCCCTGGTCGAGATGCGTCGCGTCCGCGACCTCTCCCCGTACATCGGCCAGAAGATCAAGGCCAAGATCCTTGAGCTCGACAAGAACCGCAACAACGTGGTCCTGTCCCGTCGCCAGTACCTCGAGGAGACCCAGTCCGAGGTTCGCGAGACCTTCCTGTCCCAGCTCAAGAAGGGCCAGATCCGTGAGGGCGTGGTGTCCTCCATCGTCAACTTCGGCGCCTTCGTCGATCTGGGCGGTGTTGACGGCCTGATCCACGTCTCCGAGCTGTCCTGGAAGCACATCGACCACCCGTCCGAGGTCGTCAAGGTCGGCGACAAGGTCACCGTCGAGGTGCTCGACGTCGATCTCGACCGTGAGCGCATCTCCCTGTCCCTGAAGGCCACCCAGGAGGATCCGTGGCAGCGCTTCGCTCGCACCCACGTCCCCGGCCAGATCGTCAAGGGCAAGGTCACCAAGATCGTGCAGTTCGGTGTCTTCATCTCCGTCGAGGACGGCATCGAGGGCCTGGTGCACATCTCCGAGCTCGCCAACCGTCACGTCGAGAACCCGGAGACCGTGGTCAAGCCGGGCGAGACCGTGTTCGTCAAGGTGATCGACGTCGATCTCGATCGTCGCCGCATCTCCCTGTCCCTCAAGCAGGCCAACGACTCCGTTGACCCGGCTTCCGAGGACTTCGATCCGGCTCTGTACGGCATGCCGGCCGAGTACGACGAGCAGGGCAACTACAAGTACCCCGAAGGCTTCGACCCGAACACCAACGAGTGGATCGCTGGCTACGAGAAGCAGCGCGAGGAGTGGGAGGCCCAGTACGCCGCCGCTCACGAGCTGTGGGAGGAGCACAAGGAGTTCGTGGCCAAGGAGCTGGAGAACGCTGCCGAGTCCGCAGCCGCCGACGGCCAGGGCCCGAAGGAAGAGAAGCCGGTCGAGGAGACCTCCAACTACTCTTCCGCCGCGCCGACCACCGGTACCCTCGCCGATTCCGATCAGCTCGCCGCCCTGCGCGACCAGCTGCTCGGCAAGTGAGTTGCCGCTGGCATAACGCCTAGCCTGTGAATGAAACCCGGTCCGTATGGGCCGGGTTTCTTCGTATTAGCATGGCACTTATGCTGAGAATCGGATTGACGGGCGGCATCGCCGCAGGCAAGAGCACGGTGGCGGCGCGATGGCGCGAACTGGGTGCGGTGCATATCGACTACGACGCGCTGGCCCGGCGGGTGGTGGAACCCGGGGGAGAGGCACTGCCCCGCATCGCCGAGGTGTTCGGGGCCGATGCCCTGAACCCGGACGGCACGCTGAACCGGCCATGGATCGCCGACCATATCTTCGGGCGCGGGGCGGAACCGGGTGCCCGCGAACGGCTTGACGCCATCGAACACCCGTTGATCTACGACGAGGCACGGTGGCTCGAGGCGAATGCCGTCGTAGGTGCGGAACGCAGCGAAACGGATACGCCCGGTTCGCTGATCGTGGTGCATGACGTGCCGTTGCTCGCGGAAGTCATCAATACGATTCCCTTTGATTTCGACCACATCGTCACCGTCGAGGCACCCGTCGACGTGCGTGTCGAGCGCATGGTCACCGATCGCGGCATGACCCGCGAACAGGCCCAGGACCGCATCCTTCACCAGTCGAGCGAGGAGGACCGCCGCGCCATCGCCGACGTCGTCATCGACGCCACGCGCCCCTTGCCGGACATGCTGGCACAGGCGGATGCCCTCTACCGGGTTTGGGCTTTGTCCATGCGATGACGGCCGTGCCATACCACGCCGGCCACCGGCCACCGGTCGAGTAGACGAACACATGTTCGAAGCCTCGCGTAAGATAGGGCCCATGGGATTCAATATCGAGCGCGCCGACCGGCCCTTCGTCGTCAAGTCACCGTATGAGCCGTCCGGCGACCAGCCGCAGGCCATCGCCGAACTCGCCGAACGCATCGAGAACGGCGAGAACGACGTGGTGCTCATGGGTGCTACCGGCACCGGCAAGACGGCCACCACCGCCTGGCTCATCGAGAAGCTGCAGCGCCCGACCCTCATCATCGAGCCCAACAAGACCTTGGCCGCGCAGCTGTGCGCCGAATTCCGCGAGCTCATGCCGGACAACGCCGTGAGCTATTTCGTCTCCTACTACGACTACTACCAGCCTGAAGCGTACATCCCGCAGACGGACACGTACATCGAGAAGGACTCCAACATCAACGACGATGTGGAGCGCCTGCGCCACCAAGCCACCGCGAACCTGCTCACCCGACGCGACTGCGTGGTGGTGGCCACCGTCTCCTGCATCTACGGTCTCGGCACGCCGGAGGAGTACGCCGGCCGCATGCTCTTCCTCAAGGAAGGCCAGGAAATCAACCGCGACGACCTGCTGCGCCAGTTCGTGGCCATGCAGTACAAGCGCAACGACATCGCCTTCACCCGTGGCACCTTCCGCGTACGCGGCGATACGGTCGAAATCATCCCCGTATATGAGGAACTGGCCGTGCGCATCGAGTTCTTCGGCGACGAGATCGACCGCATCTCCACCCTTCATCCGCTGACCGGCGACGAGATCGCCCACGAAACCGAGGTCCACATCTTCCCGGCATCCCATTACGTGGCCGGTCCCGCACGCATGGAACGCGCGCTCAAGACCATCCGCGAGGAGCTGGACGAGCGCGTGGCCGAACTGCGCAAGCAGGGCAAGGAGCTTGAGGCCCAACGGCTCAACATGCGCACCACGTACGACCTCGAAATGCTCACCCAGGTGGGCGTGTGCTCCGGCGTGGAGAACTATTCGCGGCATTTCGACGGTCGTGCGTCCGGCACCCCGCCGCACACCCTGCTCGACTTCTTCCCCGACGATTTCCTGCTCGTCATCGATGAATCACACGTCACGGTGCCGCAGATCGGCGCGATGTACGAGGGTGACGCCTCCCGCAAGCGCACGCTGGTGGAGCACGGCTTCCGTCTGCCCTCCGCGATGGACAACCGCCCGCTCAAATGGCCCGAATTCCTCCAGCGCGTGGGTCAGACCGTATACCTGTCCGCCACTCCCGGCGACTATGAGCTGGGACTTTCGGACGGCGTGGTGGAGCAGATCATCCGCCCGACCGGCCTGCTCGATCCGAAGATCGACGTGCGTCCGGTCGAAGGCCAGATTGACGACCTGCTCGCCGAAATCAAGGAGCGCGTGGCCCGCAACGAGCGTGCGCTGGTGACCACGCTCACCAAGAAGATGGCCGAGGACCTGACCGACTACCTGCTGGAACGCGGCATCAAGGTGGAGTACCTGCACTCCGACGTGGACACGTTGCGCCGCGTGGAGCTGCTGCGCATGCTGCGCGAAGGCAAGATCGACGTGATCGTGGGCATCAACCTGCTGCGCGAGGGCCTCGACCTGCCCGAGGTCTCGCTGGTGGCGATCCTCGACGCGGACAAGGAAGGCTTCCTGCGCTCGTACCGCTCGCTCATCCAGACCATCGGCCGTGCGGCCCGCAACGTGTCCGGTATGGTGATCATGTACGCCGACGAGACCACCGAGGCCATGCGCAAGGCCATCGACGAAACGGACCGCCGCCGCGCCAAGCAGATGGCGTACAACCAGGAGCATCACATGGACCCCAAGCCGCTCATCAAGAAGATCAGCGACGTCAACGACATGCTCGCCAAGGAGGACGTGGACACCCAGACCCTGCTGGAAGGCGGCTACCGCAACGCCGGCAAGGCAGGCAACACGCATCTGGGCGTGCCCACGCTCGACCCTGCGGAGGCGGACAAGCGCCACGAGGAGATTCTCAAGGCCGGCCTGCCGGCGCAGGACCTGGCCGACCTCATCCGCCAGCTCTCCGAGCAGATGCACACCGCCGCCGAACAGCTCCAGTTCGAGCTCGCCGCCCGTCTGCGCGACGAGATCCGCGACCTCAAAAAGGAACTCCGCCAAATGACCGAAGCGAATAAGTGACGCCCGTCAACTCCATAAATTAGGGTAGTGAGGCATGGCAGAAACCCCTCTTGCATTTGAAATCATTACCTTTGTAGTGCTCGCGCTGTTCTTCATCGTGGACCTGTTCATCATCGGACGCAGGCCCCACGTGCCCTCCACCAAGGAGTGCGTGCAGCACATCGCCTTCTTCGTGGTGATGGCGTTGATCTTCGGCGGATGCATCTGGTTCTTCGCCGGATCGAAGCCGGCCATCGAATTCTATTCCGGCTGGCTCACCGAATACTCGCTGTCCATCGACAACCTCTTCGTGTTCGTCATCATCATGTCGAACTTCGCCGTGCCCAAGCAGATCCAGAAGTACGTGCTGTCCGTGGGCATCACCATCGCCCTGATCTTCCGCGGCATCTTCATCCTCATCGGCGCGGCCCTGATCACCCGCTTCACCTGGGTGTTCTTCATCTTCGGTGCATTCCTCATCTACACCGCCCTGAAGCTGGTCATCGGCGGCGACGAGGACGAGGAATACCATGAGAACGGCCTGATCCGCACGCTGCGCAAGGTCATCAAGATCTCCAACGACTACGATGGCGAGAAGCTCAGGACCACCAAGAACGGCATCCGCTACTGGACCCCGATGCTCATCGTGTTCCTGACCATCGGCACCACCGACGTGATGTTCGCCTTCGACTCCATCCCGGCCATCTTCGGCCTGACCAAGGATCCGTTCCTGGTGTTCACCTCCAACGTGTTCGCCCTGCTCGGTCTGCAGCAGCTCTACTTCCTGCTCGGCGCCCTGCTGGACAAGCTGGTCTACCTGCCGGTGGGCCTGTCCGTGGTGCTCGGCTTCATCGGCGTCAAGCTCATCATGGAGGCGCTGCACGGCAACACCCTGCCGTTCATCAACGGCGGCGAGGGCATCCACTGGGTGCCCGAGGTGCCCACCTGGCTGTCCCTCGCGGTGATCGTGGTGGCAATCGGCGGCGCGGCGCTGGCTTCCGTGATCAAGATGAAGAGCATGAACGAAGTCGAAAAAGCCTGAAAACGCAAAGGAAACTGCGGGCCAAAACCTAGCCGCCGCAACAATGTGAGCGCTCACAACACACCGGGCGAAAAATTTGTCATGCGGCGGCCTGCGCTAGTAAACTGTATTGCGGCAAGTGAGGCATTCAGCCTCGGAACCACAATGAAAGAATAGGCAGGCATTCATGCGTAAAGCCAAGATCGTTGATACCATCGGTCCCGCTACCGAGGATTACGACAACCTTCTCAAGCTCGTCGAAGCCGGTATGGACGTTGCTCGTCTGAACCGCTCCCACGGCACTCCTGAGGATCACCTCCGCGTCTACAACAACGTGCGCAAGGCCGGCAAGGAGACTGGTCGCAACGTCGCCGCTCTGGTCGACCTCCAGGGCCCGAAGATCCGTTGCGGTTGGTTCAAGAAGAACGCCGAGGGTGAGGACAAGGTTCAGCTGCAGCTTGGCCAGGAGTTCATCATCACCACCGATGACATCGAGGGTGACGAGCACATCACCTCCACCACCTTCAAGGGCCTGCCGGGCGATTGCCACCCGGGCGACCCGATCCTCATCGACGACGGCAAGGTCCGTCTTGAGGTGACCAAGGTCGAGGGCAACAACGTGCACACCAAGGTCGTCGTGGCCGGTCCGGTGTCCTCCCACAAGGGCATCAACCTGCCGGGCGTGGCCGTCTCCCTGCCGGCCCTGACCGAGAAGGATGAGGCCGACCTTCGTTGGGCCATCCGCACCGGTGCCGACATCATCGCCATGTCCTTCGTGCGTTTCGCCACCGATATCGACCGCGCCCACGAGATCATGGACGAGGAAGGCCGTCGCATCCCGATCGTTGCCAAGATCGAGAAGCCGCAGGCCCTCGAGAACCTCGAGGAGATCGTCAAGACCTTCGACGGCGTCATGGCCGCCCGTGGCGACATGGCCGTCGAGTGCCCGCTGGAAGAGGTCCCGCTGGCCACCAAGCGCATCATCGAGCTGGCCCGCCAGTACGCCAAGCCGGTCATCGTGGCCACCGAGGTCCTCGGCTCCATGGTGAACTCCCCGGTTCCGACCCGTGCAGAGGCCTCCGACTGCGCCAACGCCGTCCTCGACGGCGCCGACGCCACCATGACCTCCAACGAGACCGCCGTCGGCAAGTACCCGGATGTGACCGTGAACACCATGGCCCGTATCTCCGGCTACGCCACCGACCACGGCTTCGACCGCATCCCGGAGCTCAAGAACCTCGACATGTCCTCCACCGGCGCCGTCTCCTCCGCTGCCGTGGACCTGGCCGACAAGCTCAACGCCAAGGCCATCGTCGCCTACACCCAGACCGGTTCCACCGTGCACCGCGTCTCCCGTGAGCGTCCGGCCGCCCCGATTTACGGCATCACCAACAACGAGCACACCTACCACTGGCTTGCTCTGTCCTGGGGTACCGAGGCCTTCTACGTCACCGAGGACTACCACGACAAGTCCCGCAAGGACCTCATGATCTACACCGACAAGGTCCTCAAGGACGCCGGCAAGGTTGCCGACGGCGACAAGATCGTCATCCTGAGCTCCGCCCAGGGCGATCACCAGCCGGGCCGCACCGACTCCATCTACGTCCACACCGTCGGCGCCTGCGACTGATTTCGGTTGCAAGTCCCACGGCTTTAGACCGTAGGTAACAGGAAGCCTCCTATCCGATCGGGTAGGAGGCTTCCTTTGTATGCGACCGCGTGTGATGCGGCTTTGGCATTGTTTTTTGGGCATTCCTTCCTCGGCTCGGTCCCGTTCTGTTCGACAGGGGAGTGCGGGGAGGAATGCCGGAGACGTCAGTCGTTCAGCTGCATCAGGCTGCCGCTCTTGAGACGCAGGATGGCGATGATCGTCTTCGCGTCCACGATCGTGCCGTTGAGCACCATCTGATAGGCGTCGTCCACCGACGTCAGACGGACCTCGGAGCGCGGCGTCTCCGGGCCGATCTCCTGACGCTTGGCCGGCGTCAGATCGGTGGCCAGATACAGCGAGGTGTGCTGCGTGGAATAGCTGGGCGTATTGAGGAAGCGAGCGAACTGCGTTATCCGGCCCGCCTCGTATCCGCCCTCCTCGACGAGCTTGCGCTTGGCCAGATCCTGGGTCGGCTCGGCGGAATCCACCGCATGACCGCCGGGAATCTCCAAAGTCCAGCGATGGCTGGCCAGACGGTACTGCTCCACCAGCGGAATCATGCCATCCTCGGTCAGGGCGAGCACGCCCACGGTGTCGCCGACATTGCCGTAGAGGCAATACCTGTCGAACTCACCTCCGTCATTCGACTCGTAGGAGACACGGTCGATGCTGAAGTAATGCGTCTTCGCGATCTGATGGCGTGAAGTCTCCTTGACGGGAGAGGGACGCCACGGGTCGAACTGACGGTACGTTTCGTTGCTCATATGCCCTCCTCATGACAGCATTGCGTGAAACCACCTTCATTGTAGGTCCACGAACGGTTACGGGAACGGACAACACTCAGGCCGTATGACCGGATGATGCCGGCCGGAAACCCGAGGACGACCCCGCCGGACCGGAGCTGACACGCCGCGCAAACCCGCCCGGCACAGGCCCGCGCACGCAAAGCGTGTCATTACCGGCGCAGGTCCTCTTGATATGCTAAGCTCTCCAAAGTGCCTTGGGCAATGCCCCCGTATCCCAATTGGTAGAGGAAGCAGCCTCAAAATCTGCGCAGTGTGGGTTCGAGTCCCACCGGGGGCACATTTCAATGTCAGATTTACCGGTAAGCCTTGGTGGGCGTGTGTCCGTTGGGGCTAAGGAAAGAGGTTGGTATGGCTGCAAGGAAGAAGTCCGAGGAACCGAGCATCAACGTCGATGAGGTGTTGACTGACGCGGAACTCAAGGCCGCCGCGGGCGTGGAGGATGAGGCCGAGCCGGCCCCCGCCAAGTCCGAGGACGGTCCCCGCACCGTGGTGGTGGCCGAGGACGAGGCCGTGAACCGTATGGATCTGGTCGCCATGCTCGAGGACAACGGCTACGAGGTCGTCGGTCAGGCCGCCAACGGCGAGGAGGCTGTGGAGCTCACCCGCAAGTACCGTCCGGACGTGGTGTGCATGGACGTCAAGATGCCGCGCATGGACGGCATCGCCGCCGCCGGCATCATCTGCGACGAGAACATCGCCCCCGTGGTCATGCTCACCGCCTTCTCCCAGACCGATCTGGTCAAGAAGGCCACCGGCGCCGGCGCCATGGCGTACGTGACCAAGCCGTACGAGGAATCCAAGCTGCTGCCCACCCTTGAAGTGGCCATGGGCCGTTTCGCCGAAATCAACGACCTGCTGGACACCGTGGAGCGTGGCGAGCGCAAGCTCAAGGAAGCCAACGAGCAGCTCAAGGAGACCGAGGAGAAGCTCAAGAAGGCCGAGGACACCCTCGAGGAGCGCAAGCTCGTGGATCGCGCCAAGGGCCTGCTGATGGACAAGGCCGACTTCTCCGAGCAGGGCGCCTTCCGCTGGATTCAGAAGACCTCCATGGACCAGCGCATCCCGAAGAAGCGTCTGGCCATGGCCATCATCGCCAAGTACGGCGATCCGAAGCCCTCCGATTCGGATGAGCGCTGATCGATCGTTGACCGTACAGCACAACGTCGAGCCGTCCATCACCCGCACCCTGCTGGTGGTGGACGGCCATTCTTTGGCCTTCCGCGCGTTCTTCGCCCTGCCTGTCGATAACTTCAGCACCGAAGCCGGGCAGGCCACCAACGCCGTATGGGGCTTCGCCAGTATGCTCGCCCAGGTGGTCGACGCCGAGAAGCCGGACCATCTCGCCGTTGCCTTCGATGTGAAGGGCGGCACCTTCCGCAACGAGATGCTGCCGCAGTACAAGGGCACCCGCGACGCTGCCCCCGAGGAACTGCTCACCCAGCTGCCGCTCATCCAGCGCATGTTGACGGCGCTCGGCATCACCTACATCGAAAAGCCGGGATACGAAGGCGACGACGTCATCGCCACGCTCGCCACCATGGGCGATCATGACGGCTACCATACGCTCGTGCTGTCCGGCGACCGTGACGCCTTCCAGCTCATCGACGACAACGTCACCGTGCTCTATCCGGGGCATCACTTCAAGGATCTGAAGCACATGACCCCGCAGGCCGTGGTGGACAAGTACAAGGTCACGCCTGCGCAATACCCCGATCTGGCGGCCCTGCGCGGCGAAACCGCGGACAACATCCCCGGCGTGCCCGGCGTGGGCGACGGCTTCGCGGCCAAGTGGATCAACCAGTTCGGCTCCCTTGACGCCATCTGCGAGCACGCCGACGAAATCGGAGGCAAGAAGGGCGAGGCGCTGCGGGCCAGCATCGACCAGGTCAAGCTCAACCGCAAGGTCAACGCCCTGGTACGGGACGTGGATCTCGGCGTCGAGGTCAAGGACCTGACGTTCGGCAACGTGGACACCACCGCATTGGACGAGCTGTTCAAGGAGCTCGAGTTCGGCGGCCGCACCCGCACCCGCATGCTCAAGACCTTCAACAACGGCGTCTCCGCCGCTCAGGCCGCGTCCGGTGCCGATACCGGAGCGGATGATGATGAATCCGTCGTTTCGCTGAACCCGCCCGAAGCCACGGTGATCAATTCGCCGGAGGCCTTCGACGCATGGATCGCCGGCCATCGCGCTTCGGTGAACGTGCCGGATGAGGTGGCCGATTTCACCGTCGCCGACGCCGACTATCAGGGCGCCGACCGCCATACCGTCTGCGGCGATGCCGTCAACCATGCCTGGACCGTGACCGCGTGGGGCGACGTGCGCCCCGGACGCGCCACGATGCAGTCGTTGGCCATCTGCGTGGGGGACCAGGCCGCAGTCGTCAACGCGCCGATTGACGAACCGTTGCGCCAGGCCGTGCAGACCTTCCTGGACGGAGAGCACCAGCGTGCCATCGTCCACGGTTACAAGGAGCTCCTGCATCTGCTGGGTGCCGCGGGCCTCGACATGGACCTGCCGATGTTCGACACCAAGCTCGCCGGATACCTGGCCGAGCCGGACTTCCATGCGGATTCCCTCGCCCAGGCCGCCGAACACTTCCTCGACTTCCATGCGGACGAATCCGCCGAACCCGAACAGGGCACGCTCGACTTCGCCGACGAGACGGCCGAATCGGATGCAACGGACGACGGACAGCCGGACGAGAGCCGCTTGCGTGACCTCGCCGTCATCAGGGGATTGACGCACCTGCTGGGCCCGATCATCGACGAACGCGAACAGTGCTGGCTCATGCGCGCGGTGGAACTGCCCGTATCCCGCGTGCTGCACGGCATGGAGCACACCGGAGCCGCCGTTGACCTGGGACGCATCACCGGCATCCGCGACCAGTTCGCCGCCGACGCCGGCATGGCGCAGAACATGGCATGGCAGTTCGCCGGCTCGCAGATCAACCTGCAAAGCCCCAAGCAGCTGCAGAAGGTGCTGTTCGAGGACATGGGCCTGAAACCCACCAAGCGCACCAAAACCGGTTCATACACCACCAACGCCGCCGCACTGCAGACCCTGTACCTGAAGTCCATCGACAACGAGCAGGCCAACGGGTTCCTCGGCGCGCTGCTCAGGCACCGTGAGACCAACAAGCTCAAGCAGATCGTGCAGACGCTGATCGATGCCGTGAACCGCAAGGACACGCGCATCCACACCACGTACGAGCAGACCGTGGCCGCCACCGGCCGACTGAGCTCCACCGACCCGAACCTGCAGAACATCCCCAACCGCAACGCCGCCGGCCGCGAGATCCGCAGCGCGTTCGTACCGGGGGAGGGGTACGAGTCCCTGATGAGCTGCGACTACTCGCAGGTCGAGCTGCGCATCATGGCCGACCTGTCCGGCGACGAGGCGCTCATCGAGGCGTTCCGTTCCGGCGCCGATTTCCACAAGTACGTGGCCTCGATGGTCTACAAGGTGCCGGTCGACGAGATCACCAGCGACCAGCGCACCCATGTGAAGGCCATGAGCTACGGTCTGGCCTACGGCCTGAGCACCTACGGTCTCGCCCAACAGCTGGGCATCGCCCCGCGCGAGGCCGAGGCGCTCAAGAACCGCTACTTCGACACCTTCGGCAAGGTGCACGACTATCTGGAATCGCTCGTGTCCTCCGCCCGCAAGGAAGGGTACACGGAGACCATCTTCGGCCGCCGCCGCTACTTCCCGGCATTGCGTTCCACGAACCGCGTGGCCAGGGAAGCCGCCGAACGCGCCGCGCTCAACGCGCCGATCCAGGGCTCCGCCGCCGACATCATGAAGATCGCCATGATCCGGGCCGACCAGGCGCTGCGCGAGGCCGGCGTGAAAAGCCGCATCATCCTGCAGATCCACGACGAACTCGTGGTCGAAATCGCACCGGGGGAGGGCGAACGGGTGACCGCGCTGGTCAGCGACGCCATGGAACACGCCGTGCACCTCGCCGTGCCGCTGGACGTCTCCTGCGGCATCGGTGCCGACTGGCAGCTCGCCGCCCACTGATCTTCGGACGGGTGCCGACGAAAATCGAAGGACGCTATCAAATTTCGGCCGCGGAATCACCTTTTCGCGGTCGAAACTTGCCAGAGGCCCGCCGTGTCCAGCAGGTTTCGGACGGTCGGGTACGGCAATGCCGGTGTCGGCGGCTTGAGAACGTTACAATGAAACGTATGCCGAATCTGAAGCAAGTCATCGACGCCTTGGAAGCCCTCTACCCGCTGCGCTACGCCGAATCATGGGACGAGCCCGGCCTCATCGTGGGCGACCTGAGCCAGAGCATCGGCAAGATCGTGTTCGCGGCCGACCCGACCTCAGCCATCATCGACCAGGCCATCGAGGCGGGAGCCGACCTGCTCGTCACCCATCATCCGCTGTACTTCCGGGCCGTACACGAAACGGGCGGACTCGGCTTCCGCGGCGACATCGTACGCAGGCTCTACCAGCACGGTTGCGCGCTCTGGGTGGGGCACACCAACGCCGACTCCGCATGGCGCGGCGTGGGACAGGCCGCGGCCGACCATTTCGGTCTCATCGACCAGAAGCCACTCGTACCCATCGCCGATCCGGACGCCGAACGTGCCGGACATCCCGTGGGCCTGGGCCGCGTGGGACGCCTGCCTGAACCCATCGCCCTCGGTGACTTCGCGCAGCGCGTGTTCGACGAGGTGAACGACCACGGCATGGCCACCGCACTCGGCGTACAGGTGTGCGGCGATCTGGACGCGCCGGTCGAAACCGTGGCCGTGCTGCCCGGCTCCGGCGATTCCCTGTTCGACGAGGTGCGCGCCGCCGGCGTGGACGTGTACGTGACCAGCGACCTGCGCCATCATCCGACGACCGACGCCATCGAACAGGCCCGCTACGAGGCCCGCATGCGCGCCGCCGGCATCGCGCTGGGACAGGGCGATGCAAGAACCCGCCCGTACCTCATCAACACGCCGCACGCGGCCATCGAATCGATGTGGTTCAACTACGCGATCGAAGACGTGCCGGCAGCCATCGAAACGGCCACCGGCCAGCGTCCCGACGTCGCATGGCTGCATACCACCACCGACCCGTGGACCCTGTCCATCACCTCGCACCGGCAGTGAACCGGGCGCCGGGCCCGAACGGGCTCGGCGTAGGACCCGGCATCGGGCCGACGGCACATCGCCCGCGAAAATCCGCCGCGCACGCGACGCACCCCTTACAAGGAGGCCTCACAGGAGTGTTTGGCAACAACAAACCAAGCAAACAGGAACAGCTCGAACACCGGCTCGACCGCAAGCTCAACGCCAGCTCGGACGGCATCGACATGGACGTGCCGGCCAAGGTGATCAGCAGCGAGACCGTGTACACCGGCCGCATCTTCCACGTGGACGACATGCGGCTCGCCCTGACCGACAAGCAGGGCCGGGAACACGAGATCAGCCGTCAGGTACTGCGTCACGCGCCCTGCGTGGTGATGCTCGTGCACGACATGTCCACCGACCGCTACCTCATCGAACGCGAATACCGCGCCGGCTCGGACATGTTCGCCTACGGACTGCCCGCAGGCCTCATGGACGAAGGCGAGGACATGATGGACGCCGCCCTGCGCGAACTCGCCGAGGAGACCGGCGTGGTGCCGGACCGCGACGTGATGGGCGTGGACTACGTGGGCGACTTCTACTCCTCCGAGGGCATGACCGACGAACTGGCGCACATCATGGTGCTGCACCTCGGCCCGTTCACACGGGAGGAACGCCACTTCGACCCGGACGAGCACGTGGAATCCGCATGGATCCCCTGGAGCGACCTGGTGGCCACACGCATCACCGCCTCCAATTCGATGATCGCCATCCAACACGAGGCGCTGCGCCGTCTCATCGCCCAGCGCAAGGACCCGGACACGCACGACAAGTCGCTGTTCGCCTGACGTTCACTCCACCGGTACACCGGTAACAAGAAAGGTGGGATACTGGAAACATGCAGATCAGACCTGGATCAATGTACCCTCTGGGTGCCAGCTATGACGGCGCCGGAGTCAACTTCGCCCTTTACTCGCAGGTTGCGCAGAAGGTCGAACTGTGCCTCTTCGACGACAACGACGTCGAGACGCGCATCGAAATGACCGAGCAGAACTCGTATGTGTGGCACAACTACATCCCCGGCCTCCAGCCCGGACAGCGCTACGGCTACCGCGTCTACGGCCCGTACGACCCGGTGCACGGCCTGCGGTGCAACCCCAACAAGCTGCTGCTCGACCCGTACGCCAAGGCCATCGAAGGCAACATCGACGGCGACGAAAGCCTCTTCTCCTACTGGTTCAGGAGCCCAGACGACCTCTCGTCCATGAACACGCTCGACTCGGCCGCCCACACCATGAAGTCGGCCGTGATCAACCCCTACTTCGACTGGGGCAACGACCAGCACCCGTACATCCCGTACCACGATTCCGTGATCTACGAGGCCCACGTGCGCGGCATGACCAACCTCAACCGCGACGTGCCGCCGGACATCCGAGGCACCTACGCCGGCCTGGCGTACCCGAGCGTCATCGAATACCTGAAGAAGCTCGGCGTCACCGCCATCGAGCTCATGCCGATCCACCAGTTCGTCAACGACTCGTTCCTCCAGGAGAAGGGCCTGTCCAACTACTGGGGATACAACACCATCGGCTTCTTCGCCCCGCACAACGCCTACTCCAGCTCCGGCGAACGCGGCCAGCAGGTCAACGAGTTCAAGTGCATGGTCAAGGCCTACCATCGCGCCGGCATGGAGGTCATCCTCGACGTGGTGTACAACCACACCGCCGAAGGCAACCACATGGGCCCCACGCTGAGCTTCAAGGGCATCGACAACCAGTCGTACTACCGTCTGGTGGACGGCGACCAGATGCACTACTTCGACACCACCGGCACCGGCAACTCGCTGCTCATGCGCTCGCCGCACGCCCTGCAGCTCATCACCGACTCCCTGCGCTACTGGGTCACCGAAATGCACGTGGACGGCTTCCGCTTCGATCTGGCCGCCACGCTGGCCCGCCAGTTCCAGGAAGTCGACAAGCTCTCCGCGTTCTTCGACATCGTGGAGCAGGATCCGGTGATCAGCCGCGTCAAGCTCATCGCCGAACCATGGGATCTGGGCTCCGGCGGCTATCAGGTGGGCGGCTTCCCGTCCAGCTGGTCCGAATGGAACGGACGCTACCGCGACACCGTACGCGACTTCTGGCGCTCGCAGCCGTCCACGCTGCCCGAGTTCGCCTCGCGCCTCATGGGCAGCTCCGACCTGTACCAGGTCAACGGCCGTCGCCCGGTGGCCTCCGTGAACTTCATCACCGCGCACGACGGCTTCACCCTGAACGACCTCGTGAGCTACAACGAGAAGCACAACGAGGCCAACGGCGAAGGCAACCGGGACGGCGAATCCAACAACCGCTCCTGGAACTGCGGCGTGGAAGGCCCCACCAACATCCGGGACGTCAACGACCTGCGCCAGCGTCAGATCCGCAACATGTTCTCCACGCTGCTGTTCAGCCAGGGCATCCCGATGATCTGCGCCGGCGACGAGGTGGAACGCACCCAGCAGGGCAACAACAACGCCTACTGCCAGGACAACGAGATCTCCTGGACCAACTGGGACCTCAACAGGGACCAGAAGGACATGCTGGCGTTCGTCTCCAAGCTCATCCACCTGCGACTCAACCATCCTGTCCTGCACCGCCGTCGTTTCTTCACCGGACGCGAGCCCGGAGACGATTCGAACAAGATCCCGCAGGTCGAATGGTTCGACCACACCGGTTCCATCATGGACATGGAGGATTGGCAGAACACCCACGCCTTCTCCATGATGATCTACCTGAACGGTTCGGACATCCCCGAAGTGGACTGGTACGGCAACCGGATGGTCGACAACGACTTCATCCTCATCTTCAACGCCCACTACGAGCCCATCATGTTCACGCTGCCGGACGAACGGTACGGCCGCAAGTGGCAGCTCATCGTGGACACACACAATCCCAAGGGCCCCGAGCTGAGCTACGAGGCCGGGTTCGTGATCACCGCGCAGGCGCGCAGCTTCCTGATGCTCATCAGCGCCAAGAAGCCCAAGCGCCCGTTCGAGCCGACCGAGGGCTGAGGATACTGAGTCTTAGCCAAATACACGATGGGCCGCTTCCCTGCTTTCGCTGGGGGAGCGGCCCATCGTGATACCAAGGTTCTTTGGCTCCCCCTGTCAGGGGGAGCTGTCAGCCGTAGATGCCGTAGGTTGAATGAGGGGTGGTTCCGAAGAATTCAACCGGTATTGAGACGACGTCACTTGTCCGCGGCGATGCGGGATTCGATATGCTCGGATTCGTCGTCCTTGTCGAGCCCACCCTCGACCATCTGCGCATGCAGCAGCTGCGCGGCCACGCGATCGGCCTCGATGGCGGCGATCTGCCGCGAGAACACGATGAACCAGCCCAGGAACATGAGACCGGCCAACGCCTCAACGTTGGTGAGCGTGTTGTGTCCCATCATCATGTTGGCCCAGAACCCCGCGCACACCAGCGCGGCCAGATCGGAGGCCACCATCACCGCCTTGGACAGGCGCGGGGCGAGCCAGGGCAGGCAGACGAACAGCACCAGCATCACGAACGGCAGGCCCTTGGCGCACACGTTGTGCATGAGATTATGCGGCGTGTAACGGAATGCGCCGATGCCGATGAACGCCAGGCCCGAGATGGTCAGCAGCGCGGACAGGATGGTGATGCGCGCCATGAAGTGCGGGATGTCGTAGCCGCGGTTCGGGTCCTTGTTGGTGCGGTCGTGCCACAGTCGCTGCAGACGCTCGGTGGTCACCAGCTCGGAGATGGCGAAGTAGCTGACGATGATGATGCACGTGCCCGCCAGCATGAGCGTGGAGTTGAACATGCGGGCGGCGAAGGTGGTGCGGTCGCCGAGCTGGGAGAAGTTGTTGTGATACCAGTACGGGTCGTCGGTGGTCATGCCGGCGGTCACCACGCCGGAGATCACGAAGAACGGCAGCAGGCTCGCAATGGTCTTGGCGTTCATCAGCTCGGCCTGCACGAAGGTCATGTATCCCACCACGCCGGCGAATCCGGCGCAGACGCTGGAGATGTAGCCGGAGAAGATGGCGTTGCCCATCATGTCGTTCGCGGCGCCGATCAGGGCGAACGAGGAGAGGAATATCGTGGATGCGTACACCACTGAGAGGGCCACGATCTCCACGATGCGGCGAATCGGCGCGAACCAGCCGTGATTGAGGTTCAGCGAGCGTGACTTGCTGGCGTATCCGATGATGAAGGAGATGACGCCGCAGCCGGCCACGATGCCCGAACACACCATGAACCGGCGCTGGGTGAGCTGCCAGATGGCCGGCGCGTATTCCATGTAGATGTTCATGGACACGGCGCCCACCACGGCGCAGATCAGGAAGGAGATCAGGCCGGAGGTCTCCGCGCGCTGATGACGTCCCATGGGTGCTCCTTCCGTTTATGGTTCCGCTGCCGGTAACGCTTCGCGGACGAATCTTGCCAAATCTTCATTGTATCCCGTGTCCCGGTCCGGATATGCGATACAATGTCTTCTTGTGCCGTCGCCGCATGTGCCCATGCCGGCGATGCAACGGCATGACGGGCTATAGCGCAGCTTGGTAGCGCGCCTGCTTTGGGAGCAGGATGTCGCCGGTTCAAATCCGGCTAGCCCGACAGAAACGGCGGAATTCCAAGGGTTTGAGACCTTCGGATTCCGCCTTCTGCGTATGGGGGTACACGCGGGGTACATGACTGGTGCTTCCCGTCACTCTTTGAGCGGGGGCACGGTGTGCTCCCCGACCCATGTATCGAGGTCCGTCCGGCGGTATCGGACCAGCTTCCCGACCTTGACATACGGCAGCTCCCGGCGTTCGCTGCGCCAGCGGGCGAGCGTGGAGACAGGCACGTTGAGAATGCCGGCCGTCTGCGCGGGCGTGAGCAGTCGCATCGGATCTTCTTCGAATATGTTCATGCCTTCCCCTATGTGCGGATCGCGGCGAGAGGCATAGGCGCGGTCATGGCACGGGCATGGATACAGGATCGCTGGCTGCGCGGCACGGAGAAGACCTTGGCGGACGGCACGGTGGTGAGGATCGATCCGCCGGCCGGGGCGAAACGCTCCCTTGCCATGAACATCGACCACCCCGAGAGGGCCAACGTGCCCGACGAGTTCCGAACCTCCGAGTTCGGCAGGGGACGACGGTGGATGGTGTTCTGGCAGGCGGACGAGGGACGGAAGCGCCGCAGCTTCAAGGACTACCAGTCCGCCGAGGCATTCAGGGCCTCCATCGAGGACGATATCCGCTCCGGCAAGTACGTGAATCCGAAAGACTTGGAACGCACCTTCGGAGACGTCGCCGACCTATGGAGGCAGACCCTGACAGGGACGATCAAGGGAGCAACAGAGAGCCGGTACGTGCGCGAGCTGCGCGTATGGGTCCTGCCCAGATGGGGCAAGGTGCCGTTGGGGCGTATCACGACGGGCTCGATACAGACATGGGTGGCGCAGCTGGCGGAAGGCAAGGCGCCATACGCCGGACGGCGGGGAACGCCACGGCCTTTGGCGCCCAAATCGATCAGATCGATCGTCACGATCGTCATGGGCGCCGTGCTCAAATTCGCCGTCGAATCCGGTTGGATGCAGCACAATCCCATGGGCAAGGTGAAGATGCCCAGAATGACCGTCGCCCAGCCTCGCGTGTATCTCGTACCAGCCGAGATCAAGGCCATCGCCGATGGGATGAGCGAGGCCGACGCGACCGTCGTGTACGTACTCGCCTACACGGGAATCCGCATCGGCGAGGCCTTCGCGTTGCGGTGCGGGGACGTCGATTTCGACGCGCGCACGCTCGCAATCACGAAAACGCAGTCGGTGGACAGGGAGGGCCATATAACGGAGACCTTACCCAAAGGCAATCGGAGCCGTCGCGTGCCCATCCCCTCCAGCCTGATGCCACGGCTCGGGGAACTCGTCCGGGAATGCGATGACGGAGGTTACCTGTTCCGAGCCCCGAGAGGCGGGGCGAACAACACCCAGAACTGGAGAGTCCGCACCTGGTTCCCGGCCCTACGGGCCGCGGGCATGGACGAGATCCCAGGATTGGTGATCCACTCGCTCCGGCACACGTACGCATCCATAGCCATCAAATCGGGAGCAGATGTGAAGACGGTCCAGAAGGTGATGGGGCATGCCAGCGCCGCCGAAACCCTTGACACGTACGCCGACCTGTGGCCCGACCGTACCGGCGATGTGGCGGCCGCCGTGGACAGGGACATCATCATGTGACCCGCGCAATGACAATGTGACATGTGTGACGGGACTTTCCCAAGATTATGCCACTCAGTCAATGACAGTCCTTTTCTTTTCCGGGAACAGAAGAAGGCTCGTCACACATGTCATAACGTCATACGCCTTTCCAGCCGTGTCGGGAACGCATATAGGGGTTACACGAAAAACTACTTATATATAAGGAAAGGTGGAATCCTATGCCGCTGCTTTCGCTGGATAACCTGGGCTGGGACGACGAGGATCTGGAACTGTGGGACGAGGACGAGGGCCTTCCCGATCGGTATATGCCCGACAAGGGCGATATCCTATGGCTTTTAGACCAGTCGCTGCGCCGACGCAGAAAGACGATGGAACGGCTCCTGAACGACCGTGCGCCCCTGCCAACCCCGGATAGGCCGCTCACCCGCCG
This sequence comes from Bifidobacterium sp. SO4, assembly GCF_018555355.1. Taxonomy (NCBI): domain Bacteria; kingdom Bacillati; phylum Actinomycetota; class Actinomycetes; order Bifidobacteriales; family Bifidobacteriaceae; genus Bifidobacterium; species Bifidobacterium sp. SO4. Next base: position 56,190 of record NZ_JAFEJP010000010.1, on the reverse strand, counting down.
CGAACTGGATGAGATCCATCGGAAGAACATGATCTGGAGCATGGTCTCCTTCTACCCCGAGGCGAAACGCCTGGCGGACAAGGGGCAGTGGAAGAAGTTCGCGAACCGGGTGGTCTCCGCCTACGCGCTGATGCTCGTGGTCTTCGACCGCGAATACCACAACATGCCCGACGAGATGAAGCCCGCCTTCGCGCTGGACTGCTACAGCTACCACGGCGACGGCATGCTCGCCGTGCGGGAGGCCGTCAAGCAGCTGCCGAAACAAGGACCAGCCTGCCTTCCCGCTCCCTATTCCGGCCAGGAGGAGCTCACGGTCTATAGGGCCGGCGCCGAAGCGATTGAACTGGCCGCCGATTCCTTCTCCTGGACCTGGGACAGGAAGGTCGCCGAATGGTTCCTCCGCGAGTATCAATCACGCCACGCCCGCTACCTGTACCAGGCAAGAATCAAGACCGCCGATGTGATCGGCTGCATCCTGGACCGCAATGAATCCGAGGTCGTGCAGTTCCGAAGCGTCTATGATCTCCAGCTGATAGACACCCTCGGCTGACTCCTCACGCGGCATTAACCGCGTATATATACCGAGCCGCCGCCTCGCGCTTGGGCCTACGGCCCCGCGCGGGCGGCTCGGCCGCGCCGTCGGCGCGGCCACCACCAGCACCGAAGGCATATCAGCATAATTCCCCCACATGTCCATCGCAGTGCGGGCATGCAGGCAACGGAGCCGGCTACGCCGGCGCGTCGATCGGGACGCCCGGCTCACGCCGTGCGACTGGTCATCCATTCTTCCCGGGCCGCTCCGGCGGCCGCATTTCCCCGTTCTTCGCGGAGGCCACCCTAACGGACAGGGCGCGGGAGGGCAAGCCATCCACACACGACCACGGAGTGTCCGGCTTGCCCTCCCGCGCCCCGTCCGCCAGTCCAGCATCCGCCGAAGACGGCGAAAAAACAAATCACTCAACATCCGGGAGAACACCATGAACGGCAATACCGAAGCCATCGCCATCCACACCACGCTCACGCAGGACGAGCCCGACACCACATTCGTCTGCGATTTCATCGAATCCGACATACATCGTCGTGACGCGGCCATCGCCATCACGCTCGACCCGGCACTCACCATCAGCTCCATCGAAACCCTCATGGACGAGCCGCGCACACCGGCCGCACGACACATCATGACAACCGTCCTCAACCGGGCCATCCGCGAACCGATGATCCTGGACACGCCAAGAATCCGCGACACCGCCGACCGCATCGCCCATGAGGCATGTCATAGGACGAGCGCGCCCCTGCATGCCACCGCCGCATACCTCTACTGGACGATACGGGACGACCGTCAGGCCTCGGAACAGGCGATCACCGCGCTGGCCATCGACGAAGGCACGAATCTGGCCATTCTCGTGGTCGCCGCCATCGACCGCGGCGTCGCGCGGCATTAACCGCGTATATATACGGACGCATGTCCCATGGGCGTCCGCGGAGAGACGACAGCCCCGCCGGTGCCGACGGATGCGAATCTCACCGGTCTTCCGGTCCGGCGATCGCCTCCGCGCGGGTGAAGAGGATCGAGGGCGTGACCCGCAGCACGTCGCAGATCGCCCAGATCTTGTCCAGGCTCACGCTCTGCTCGCCACGTTCGACCCGGCCCATGAACGACCGGTCCATGCCCGCGGCCAACGCCAGCGCCTCCTGGGACAGGCCGCGCTCCCTGCGCATCCCCGCGACCGCCATGCCGAACGCCCGCCGGCGCGCCATTTTCCTCGTCTCGTCATCCACGTGTCGAGTGTCAGATGGCACGCACGGGCAGTCCACGGCTTATAATCCGCATTTAGGAGGGCCCGTTCGTGCCCTCCGCGGCGACCGGCCGGCGGTATCAAGGACGGACGCCGAACAACGCTCCATTGAAGAGACAGAGACAAGAGAGTCATCATGGCCAGACACGCAAGCGGCCGCAGGATCAACGAACGCGCCGCATACCAGAAGGACATCATCAAGGGCACCATGGCCGGGGTCGCCGCCATGGCGGCAATGGCCACCATGGTCCCCGGCGCCATCGCCCAGGACGTCAACCCCGGCCCGCAGGCGCAGGCGGTGGCCGAGGCCAGCAACACGCTCGCCGAGGCCCAAGCCAAGCTCGAGACCGCGCAGAAGGACGTGGCCGCCAAGCAGGCCGCACTGGACAAGGCCAAGCAGCTCACAGCCGCCGACTTCAAGGACGACCAGGACGTCCAGAAGGCCCAAGCCGACCTGGACGCGGCCCTCAAGACGCAGCAGCAGGCCGAGACCCAGCTCGAGGCCGCGCAGAAGGCGTACGACGACAAGGTCAAAGAACTCGGCATCGACCCCGACAAGCTCGCGGCCGCCGACAAGGCCGCCACCGACACGAAGACCGCGTACGACAAGGCCAAGGACGCCGCGGACGAGAAGAACGGCGAGGTCGACGCGAAACAGGCCGAGGCCGATCAGCTCGCCAAGGACAAGACCGGCATCGACCAGAAGGTCACGGACGCCAAAACCGCCCAGGAGAAGGCGGACCAGGCCGCGAAGGACAAGGCCGACGAACTCGCCAAGGCCCAGCAGGCCGAAAAGGACGCCAAGGCCGCCAAGGACAAGGCCGACGAACTCGTCCAGCAGCTCGAATCCGGCCAGGACCCCACCACTACGCTGAAGAACGCGCTCGACCAGGCCAAGCAGGCCCAGGCCCAGGCCGAACAGGCCCAGCGGGACGCGCAGACCGCGGCCGACAACGCCGCCAAGGCCCTCACGGACGCCCAGGCCGAAGCCAAGACCAAGCAGGAGACCGCCAACCAGCTCAAGACCACCGCCGACGAGGCCAAGAAGAAGGCCGAAACCGCCACCGAACAACTCAAGAAAGGTAGCCTCGGCTTCTTCGAGAGCAAGGGCGCGACCGACGCCGCGGACAGGATCACCGGCAAGCAGTCCGAATCCTGGCTCAAGCTCGGCGACCAGAACTCCTCCACGAGCCTGGACAACATGCTCACCGCCCTCGACCGCCTGGAGAAGGGCAACGAGCTCCGCAGGAAGCTCGGCCTGACCGAGTGGAAGGTCAACGACGTGCAGACCGCCCTGGCCCAGCTCGCCGCCGACTACAACACCTACTCGGGCGACCGCCAGCACCTGCCGGGCACCTACACCCAGTCGCAGAACCTGTCCTGGGGCTACACCGACCCGTACGTCGGCTGGTACGACGAGGAGAAGGTCATCTACGACAAGGCGGTGGCCGCCGACCCGTCCATCAAGAACATGACGGCCTACGAGCTCATGACCAAGAACTACGACCTGTACGAGCAGGTCGGCCACTACCTGAACGTCATCGACCCGGACACGAAAATCACCGGATACGGCTACGCCGTCGGTGGCCACTACGGCCACACCGACGCGCAGAACACCGCTAGCTTCGGCTCCGGCGTAACCGTCGCCGAGTACCGCAAGCAGATCCAGGAGTATAAGAGCGACCTGGAGAACGCGGGTCAGGCATATCAGGAGGCCCTGGCGGAATCCGAGCAAGCTACCCAGGACGCGCAGACCGCCACGGACACGGTGAAGACCCTGCAGACCCAATCCGAACAGGCCGCCGCGGCACTGGCCGCGGCCAAGCAGACCGCACAGTCTCGCGCCAAGGAGACGGAGGCCGCGCAGGCCGCGTACGACAAGGCCGTCGCCGATCACGGCGACCCCGCCAAGCAGCTCGAGGAGGCCCGGAAGGACGCCGAAACCAAGAACAAGGCGTACGAGACCGCCAAGACGACGGCCGCCGACGCGCTCGATGCGGCCCACAAGGCCGACAAGGCGGCATCCGAGGCGACCACGACCCTGGCCTCCTTGGAGACCGAACAGCAGCGGATTTCGACGGCGCTCAAGGATGCCGAGACCATGCTGGCCTCGCTCAAGCAGGAGCTCACGGTCCTCATCGCGGACCGGGACGCGAAGCTGGGTGCCTACCAGCGGGCCCAGGAAGCCTACGACCGTCTGATCGCCGCGTCCGGCAGCCAGGAGGTCAAGACCCTCAAGCAGGCCCTGGACAAGGCGCGCGAGGACGCCGACACCGCCAAGGACGCGACGGGCAGCGCCCGGACCGCGTTGGACGAGATCGTCAAGCAGAAGAAGGCTGCCGCGGTCGAACAGGCCCGGAAGGACCTGGACGCCGCGGTCAAGACCCGCGACGACGCCCAGAAACTCGTGGACGAGCTCACCCCCGACCCCACGCCGACGCCTACTCCGACGCCGACCCCCACGCCCAAGCCGACACCGAAACCGGAACCGCAGGTCGAGACGCATGATGTGTACCGCCTGTACAACCCGAAGACCGGCGAGCACCTGCTCACCTCCGGCACCAAGGAACGCGACGCGCTCGCTTCCGGCACATGGAAGGTGGAGGGCGTCGGATTCAAGGGCGTCAAGACCGGAGGCGTGGAGGTCAAGCGCTACTACAGGCCCGGCGGTAAGCACATGCTCACCACGAATCCGGTCGAGCAGGCCGCCTTGGTGAAGGGCGGCTGGAAGTACGAGGGCGTCGCGTTCCTCGCGCCCGAGGACAGCGAGGACACGATCGACGTGTACCGCCTGTACAACCCGCGCAACGGCGACCACCTGTTCACCACCAACGAGACCGAGAAGAACGTGATCAGCCAACACGGCTGGCGCTACGAAGGCATCGCGTTCCAAACCCTGAAGTAACCATCAGGCACGTCCGGAAGAACATCAGGAGGGCTGCATCCGTACTAGGATGCAACCCTCCTCGTATATGCAATGCGTATGACCTAAAGCGGATACTGGGTGTCTCCCACATCCGCCTGCATCCCAATGTTGAAGTCGAAGAGCAGTTCAAAGGCGAGTCTTCAATAGATACGTCGTCAATTGAAGGATGTCAAGGTCATATGAGCGTAACTTCAGCGGGAGGATTCGGGCATAGGAGACGAGTGTTCGGAAATACCGAATGTGATAGAGAAAGGATGTTGACGATGTATCGTTATCCGATCGATCAACGCCAGCTCGGCGAGAAGAAGCTCGTTTCCACGGAAACCGTGGAGTACGACGGAGAGGTCATGAAGCGGGATGGTGTGCCGGTTCGTCGGTGCAGCGTGCTGGTCACCCCGCCGAACGACAGGCCCGAGGTGATGGAAATCGAGATTCCCAGCGAGGATCCCATCGAAATGGCGCAGCTGACGCCGGTCGTGCTTGACAATCTGACGGTTCGTTCGCGTGTCAATCAGGTTGGCCGTCTCGTGATCAAACTGGAAGCCGATGCCATCCGAATCGACCAGGAAGCCGCCAAGGCCGAGCAGGTGGCCAAGCATGGCGAAACGCCGAAGCCGGAAAGCCCGGCCGTTAAGCCGTTCGCCGTTAAGTAGTTGAGGGAACTGATCAGATGATTCGGACATATTGAGTGCCGGATCATCCGATTACTCCGGAGGGGGTTCAACATGAATGGGTTACTCGAATGGCTGATGGTGCCGGGTAATCTGGTGCCTGTCCTGTGCTTCGTGCTGCTGCTGGTCGCCGCTGCCGGTGTCGTTCGTTTGGCGTTGATCACCGATGATATGTGGCATACGATTGCTGCGATCACCGGTGGCAGGTCGCACATAGCGCGGATCTGGGTGACGTATGGCTGGCTGCATCTGCCGGTGACGTTCGGCAGGCCACGCAGCATCCATGTGCGGGCGCCGGTGAGGGAGGTCGCGCATGTGCGCGACGAGGAGCAGGCCGCCGAGTTGGGGCGGCAGCTTCGCGATACCTATGATATGGACGGCGTGGAGACCTGGGTATCCCAGGGCGTCAGGTATTGGGAGCTGTCACGGTGAGGCTGCTTGACAAGCTGCTACATAGGGGCGATGCCGAATCGCCCCTATGTTTTTATGACGTGCTTCACCGGAGATGGATCAACCTCACCCCGGGACAGCATCTCGCCGTGATCGGGGTCACGGGAGCCGGGAAATCGGCCCTGATCGGCGGTATTCTGACGAACCTGGAGGCATACGTGACCAGCGGCGAAGCGGTCATTTACGGCATCGACCTGAAACAGGGAATAGAGTTGAACCGGTACGGGGGATATATTAGGCAGGTCGCATCCACCTTGGAACAGACCGTGGAGCTGCTGCGGACGCTCAATGATGAGATGGACCGTAGGGCGCGGATCCTGCTTGACGGTTACAGGAACCAGACCGAGACCTCCCGGGACATGCCGATGATTCTCGTTATCGTGGATGAGGCCGCCGAACTCACGGGAGCCACGGACAAGGCCTTGAAGCAGCTGCAAGAGGAAGCCAGAAATCTTCTTGATAGGATACTCCGTCTGGGGCGCGCGCTTGGCTTCACGGCGGTGCTGGCCTCCCAGGATCCCCGGAAGGAGAGCCTGTCGTTGAGGGACCGGTGCCCCGTGCGTCTGGGTCTGCGGCTCAACAGCCGCGAGGAGACCGGCATGGCGTTAGGAGACACTGCCATCCGGGCGGGCGCCGCCTGCTGGCTCATCGGAATTCGACAGCCGGGTACTGGGTACATGTTCGATGCCGATACCGGACGGGTCCTGCGTTTCCGTACGCCGACGCCCATGAGCGACGAGGAGCTCGCCCGATTGCGTGCGCGCCATCCGCGCATAGATGTAGCGCATGCAACAGGACAGGGATGTCGAGCGGACGCCGCGGGAGACATGGGAGAGCCGCAGGCGATGGAGGCAACGACAATGGGAACGGCGTCTCCGGAGCAGCGGTTGGCTGATCGGTGAGGCGCTCCTGCACGCTCAGGATGAGGGCGTGACAGGGTTCGTCAAGCCGGATCGGATCGCGAGATGCGGTTGGCCCATCGGCATGCCGGTCGTCCAACTCGTCGACGGCAAGGCCGGTTTCAGGAATCTGGAGCATTGCTGTTCGCCATGGGCGTGCAGCATATGTTCCACGATCATCCGGGCCCACCGAGCAGGGGAACTTCGGCAGGTCGTGACGGCATGGACGGAGCAGGGTCATGGCCTTGCTTTTTTGACGGTGACCCGGCCCCATACCATCAGCGAGCCCCTGGAAGTCGGTCTGGATCGGGTCCAATCCGGTTGGCGTGAACTGGGAGCGAGCCAGAAGTGGCGAACCCTCAAACAGGTCTATGGCATCCGGCATTGGGTCCGTTCCACCGAAATCACCTGGAATCTAAGCCATGGATGGCATGCTCATATTCATGCCTTGCTGTTTCTGGAGGATCCGGACGCCGACGTCAATGGGCTGGGCCGGGAGATCCGTGAATTATGGTCCGGGTTGTTGTCACGGGATGGCGGACGTCCGATATCGAGACGTCATGGCGTGACCTGCCTGCCGGTTGCCACTACGCCGGAGCAGGTCGCCTCATACCTCTCCAAGTCGTCGGACGGTATAAGTGCCGAACTCATGCGCATGGACGCCAAGCGCGGGCGCAAAGCCAGCCTCTCCCCATTTCAGCTCCTCGACCAGGAGACCATCGACCAGCTCGGCCCCGGAACGGCCAGACGCTTATGGCTGGAATACGTCGCGGCCACCCACGGCCGCCGATCGGTGACATGGAGCCGCAAGCTTCGCGGGGAACTCATGCCCACTCGCGAGCGGACCGATCAGGAAATCATCGAGGCCACCATCGGAGGTCAGGATGTCATCGACATGCCGGCCGCCCAATACCGGGAACTCCGGCAGGCGCCAAACCTGCTTGCGCATGTACTCGGCCTCGTGGAAACCGGCGAGATTCCTCTTGCTCTTGATCTGCTCAATACGGTCCATGACGAATGACGGGAATGACATGCCTCCACACTTCTTCTCTGTTGAAGAAGTTAATGGTAGTAGCCCTCGGAAGAAGAAGACGGAAGCGCCAAATGGCATGTCATTATGTCATTGACGTCACAAGGAGGAATCGGGCCTCCTCCGATCAACGGAAGAGGCCCGACTTGGATGCTATCCGATAACGGATTCGAGATCCTTGCCCTGGCGAATCTCCTCAAGTCGCTTGTGCAGGCGACTGATTCGCCCGGCGGCCATCTCACCGCCATGTTCCCAGATCTCCCGCAACCCCGCAGAAACCGGCACCGGAGCCGGCCTGCCGTGCCTGATGATGTTCGCCAGTAGGATTGCGTCATAGTCGTCCAAACCAGCGCGCGCCAGATTCGCCGTCCGCCCGTCCAATGCCGGCCTGACAGGCCGGTGAGGCATGTCCGAGGCTGCCTCAGTCTCCGCCGTGGCCAGGACCTCGTCCCAATCGGGGTTCAGACTATTCCGGAACCGCCATGTCAGGCAGGGATCCACCAGGATGCCGGCATGTTCCGGCACGTGTTCCCATGCCCACCGGTACATGCTCCTGGCCTCGGCCGTGGCCTCGTCGCTGGATGCCCTATCGGAGATGACCCGTGGATATTCGGCTATGATCTCCTTGGCTGCCGCGACCGCGCCGACGTGTCCTCCGGCATCCAGGAACGCGAGGGTTCTCACCGCCTTGAGGGTGCCGTCATGACGACAGGATTGGTCGCCGTATGTCGGGTTTTTCTCCCATTTCTTGACCACGGTCGCGCATGCTCTGCAAGTGCGCCCAAGTGAGCGCCGAGTAGGCGTGAACACGGGTCCGGAAGCAGCAGCAGTCGCAGGGCCGCTGGTGGGCTTGCGGTCTTTCTCCGGACCGGTATCGGTGACGGGGTTCCGCATCGCCTCGATCCATGCCGGTGGCAGCATCGGGAAGTCGTTCGGCGAGGGGATCTCGCCGGGGTCGGCCCTGCTGCCGTCCGGCCGGAGCCAGTAATACACCTCGCCGGATGGGTGGATGCTCGGGGGTGCGACGACGAACCGGTGCGTGCGCCTGATGAGATCCACGCCCTCGCAAATCGCGTGCAACGGGATGTCAGGCGGCACGCGGAAGAACCGGTGCCGGTAAGGACTGCCCGGATTGCCATGACCCGAGGTCCACGTGGGAGGCAAAGCACCAAGCTCCCGCTCCTTGGCCGCCAGGGCAGGCGCGCCATCCTCCTTCCGCGTATGACCGTCGGGCGAATCGACATCCAGACAGATGACCTCCGCCGGCATCACCAGCCCGAAGTTCATGCTGTAGCCGAGATACTTCTCCATGGCCGCCCGGCGGTCGTAATCGATTTCGTCATGAGGCACTTGGGAATACCCCGTGAAACGCTCTTCAGGTGGCCTCTTACCGTGGTGGGGAAGAAGGGTCAGCTGGTGCCACCCGGCGTTGTAGTACGGGTACCACCAGCTACCGAAGATCGAATCGGTCATGATCGATCAGTCGTCCATCCGCGGGAACGGGGCCACCAGCTGCTCGGGATCGTCCCCGTCCGGAGCCTGGATGGTCCAGCCACGCTTGGTGCTGGTGCGGGACGATTCGACGATCCAGCCACGACGCGTCAGCGAGTCCGCGACCATGGACAGTTCACGGCCGAACGCCTGCGGCGACGCCAGCTTCCGGGCGTCCGAGGAATCCATGAACATCCGAAGCCGCTCGTACAGCTCGCTGGCGGACAGCGTCACGGTCATTCCCCGGAACAGATCAGCCTTGGCGAGCATCGTGCGTCCGACGACGTTGTCGAGGGCCGCATCGGAAACCTCGTTCCGCAGCAGCTGCTCGTACACGTCGTACGCGTTCGTGTCCATGTACCGGTCGCAGGCGCGCAACCAGCGCCGCCAATCGGTGAACGTGCCACCGGCCTCCTGAATGGTGGGCAGGATGGCCAACGCCCCCGCGGCGAGATCCAGGATTCCGCCGACGGCGGCCGGCAGCTGGCGGGCACGCCACTCCGCCATGCTTTCCCCAGTCTGCCGGTCGTCGGGCGGAATCGGGTCGACCGCCTCGATATGGATCGTGCGTCGGGCGACATCCGGTTCGAAGCCGGTCGGATTGACGCCGTTGAGTATGGCAGGATGCTGCAAACTGGTGACGCTAGTGCCCTTGTTCGTGTAGAGCTCCCTCTTCTTCCAGATACGTCCGGTTGCCAGAGCCGTGATGATATCGCTCATGGACTTGGTGATCTTACTCATGTTGTCCACGTACAGCAGGAGCACATCGGAGCCGGCCACGGCCAAGTCGTCTTCCTTCTTCGGCATCTGGATGCCAGGTGAACCCTCTTTGTCCGGAGACGCGGTCGACACCGGATCGGTCAGCCACAGGATCGTGTCGCCGATCCAAGATTTGCCTTGGCCCGGCTTGCCGGTGGCCAGCAGCAGCGGAAGCTGGGTGTTGGACAGAGCCCAGATCGCCGCCGTGTAGGCCATCAGCAGCGGGACCACCGACTCCTCAACCGGCATATGCCGGAACAACGGGAACGCATCCTGCCACGTCGCGTCCGCAACCGGTGTGGGCAGCGGCGCGAACTGGGCGCCGCGATAGAAGGCGACGCCTTTGGGCGGACGGCTGACCATGCGCCATGCGCCGTCCTCGACGATGACATACCGGTTCTCGACCAGATTCGGATTCAGGTTCCCGTCATCGGACGGCACCGGCCCGAAATCGATCACGAGCCGCGACCCGTCGCGCCATGCGCGGCGGGCCACCTTCCTCCAATCACCGCGCAGCACGGCCCAGGCCTGGCACTGGGCGATGATTTCGTTCACCTGGGTGATGCTGATCGCCCGCCCGGTTTCCGCCATGCAATGTAGCTTGACCCAGTCGGGCAACACGGCATCGAGCGGCGCCGCCTGCCCCGCCAGCATGCCCGTCAGAGGCGTCGCGATGATCGCACCGGTCTCGACGTCCTTGCCCAGTTCGAAGGACTGCGTGACCTTCGTAAGGCCGGTCTCGACGTTCCAAGGGGCGGGCCCCTTCTTAGGATCGTCATAAGTCAACAGCTTGATGACCGTCTGAGTCATAGTTAGCTCCTTTGATCGTATTGAACCTTTCGGAGCCCGTCTATGCGCGTGAGTTTTTCCTCAACACGAGAAAAGCAACGCTTAAATGCAGAAACATGCAGAAAAAAAGAACGCCCGGAAACCGGCCCAAAACCGAACGGCAGGAGCTAGGAACCGTATCGGCGATGGACGATCTCCGGACAAAACCCATCTATGCAGGCAGGACTTGCCGAAGGTCTCAATGCTGTCTGACTGCCAGCGGAGATAGCACCAGCGAATGTGTCCGTCTACGCGAACCCGCCGGCTTCATACTCATATATACAGCTTGCAACATGTCATTCAAATGGATATTCAGGAAGGCGAAAAGGGATGCCTGTCCCGGACGGACAGCCATGATGAGATGATTCTCCCGTGGCGTGCGAATCTCGATGACGGGCACGCGCCGTACTCCAGGTTCGGGCCAAACGGCCTTCAAAAAATCATTGTCCCGACCAGAACAACCGGTTCTCGAAAAAAGGAGGAGGAACATGCCTAGAATCCGCGTAAGACACGCTGATCGACTCCGGCTTGGCGGACAATAACTTAAATCGTCTCTCGCAGAAGAACTCCTCCGCCAGACACTCTACGGGCACCGGCCAACTCTCATGCAACCGGAAAACCCTAATCAGCTCATCAAGCTCCGTATCGGACGGACGCAGCAGAACCACGCCATCCGCCCGCTGAATGTCGAATCGGTCACGGGCAAGTTTCATGATGATAACCCAGCGAAAGCGCGCACTCAATCAATAGACCGATGCCAGCTCGACGACTCATCCTGGCCAATGTCATCAGTCGTTCATCGCGAATTTCCGCAAAGGGTCTCTTACGGCAGGTCAAGACGGCACCCTCCGCTAAATGCTTCGGCTGCAGGTGATAGCTGATGCGGGCCAGGAAGAAATCCTCACGTTTTCCAATTCGGATAGAGGTGGGATCACACAAGAGGACATTCGGCGGCACATGCCGATCCCCAGACAGAACAATCGTGTCTCCTTCGGGACGAAGAATCTCAAGTACAGCCGTTGCCCTCTGGAAATCCTCGCTGAAAACAGTATCCACGCACCTATTCTACGGGGTACATTCGGGGTACATGGCTACGCGAACCTACGCAAAACATCGCGTCCCAACGCAACGCTATAATAGCCACAAAACGTTGGAAACAAGCCAAAAAGGTGGTCAACGCATGCTAACGCAAAGCAACGCAAAAACCCACCTCATACAGCAGGATGTCGCCGGTTCAAATCCGGCTAGCCCGACAGAAACGGCGGAATTCCAGGGGTTTTGGACCTTGGGATTCCGCCGTTCTGCGTATCGGGCACTAATCGGGTACATGGCTGAAGACTATGGCTTCCGAAAATCATGTGCTCGATACGTACGAATGGCCGGGGAGTCCGGTGTCTGGCATGACGCGACGCGAAGGGTTGGCTCACCAATCGGGGTTGACGATCTGCATGGCCACGCCGTCGTCCATCACATGGAAGCCGTGTCCCTCGTAGAACGATGCGTTCTTGCTTTCCTCGGGCATGACCTCAATATAGAAGTAGTCGCGGTATTTGTCCTTGAGCATCTCGATCATATGGCCGGCGATGCCATTGCCCTGATATTCCGGGTCGACCAGCACGTAATGCACGTAGGTGAGCATCGAACCGTCATCCAGGGCGCGCACCAGGCCGACCAGTCGGTCGCCGTCCCATGCGGAGATCACGGTGGACGATCCCATAAGCGCCTGATACAGGCGCTCGGGGTATTGTGCGGACACCCATCCGACCGAACGGAACAGATCCCTTGCCTGCTCCTTGGTGAAGTGTCGCTCTTCGGTGAACGTAATGGCCATGGTCCCCTCCTTGCTGATTGATGATTCCGGGTCCCAGTCGGACGCTGGCCGGAAAACACTGACAGCATACCCACTCTGCGACCACTATGGGTTTTGGAATGCAAGATATGAACGGCGCGGCAGCCATTCATCGGCGATGGCAAATACGACGAAACCCCGCACGAATGCGGGGTTTCGATAGTGCCCGAGACGGGACTTGAACCCGTACGCCTGTATAAAATAGGCACTAGCACCTCAAGCTAGCGCGTCTACCATTCCGCCACCCGGGCAGGTGTCGTTTAGGACAACGGATAGGCACTTTATCCGGGATTCGCGTCGGAGTCAAATCGCGCCACTTCATGAGATGATTCATGAGACAATGCAACCCCATCGTCCACGAACCGGAAAATCAAACGGATACGGTAACGGTCTTCCCATGCGGAAAGGGACCCGATCAGTCCCGCGTGTCACTGACGCTCGGGATCCGTATTGCAATCCCAGAACTGCCGGGCACCCGATTTGTCATAGTCGGGATTGGGATTGCCGTCGGGCAGGAATTCCATATAGTCGGCGAAGAAGGCGTTCCAGCGTTGCATGGCCTGGGTCAGCTCGTCCTGCGTCGCGCCGGTCCCCACCGTGAAGGAGCGGACGTATTCGTCCTCGCTGATCGGCTCTGGCAACAGATCGTGCTTGACGAAACACCGGTAGATATCTCGGTCGAGGGCTTCGTCATCCTGATTGGAGGGATTGTTCCGCGTGCGTGAGTATAGGCCGGCTATGCGCATCGCGCCGGTCCGGGACTGACAGTTCTTCCAGACCTTGCTCTCCTCCTCGTCGGACAGCGAGCCGCGGAACTTCGTCATGGTCTCACCGCCGTCCGGGGAATAGTCCGACTGCAGCCCGTACGGTTGGAGGCAGCGGTTGAGGTCGGCATACAGTTCTTGGATTTCCGCTTCGGTGATTGTGCCGTCACGGAGTATGTCACGTGTCAGATCGGTCGGTGCCTGTTCGTATTCCGTACTGAAATCGTCGGCGTATGGGCCGGAGAATGTCGGCGTGCTTCCGTCAATCCCGGCCTGCTGTGCGTTCGTGCCCCCGCCGGGACCGCATGCGGCAAGCGCGAGACATACGGTCATCATTCCCAACAGCCCGGCGATTCGGATGATGCCCCGTCGCCGTCGTGTGGCATCAATGTGCGGCTTGGCCATGACGGGCTCCTTCCTCGCAGCAATCGCCTGCCTCCAGCATATGCAGGTGTCCGTCGAGCCCATAGCGGCCGTGTCATCCTTGGGATGACACGGATGGGGCACATGGCATGGCGTGTCCTGTGATGCCACTGGAGAGAGCCGTCGCACAGCGATGGACGGGCTGCGGTCGGCTACCGGAGCCTGGCCGCGTCTTGAGCGTGAAGCCAGACAGGTTCGGACCGGACCGACTTGAGCAAAACACCGTTTCCGCCGGGCAATCCTGATAGATTGGCGGTATGACCGAACAATCGAATCTTTGGCCGGCACCGCTCGCCGACAAGCCGCTGGACGCCACGGTGACCGTGCCCGGCAGCAAATCGCTCTCGAACCGCTACCTTATCCTCGCCGCGCTCGGCTCCCGACCGGTCACGTTGGTCGGCTTGCTGCGCTCGCGTGACACCGACCTCATGATGGGGGCGCTTGAAGCCCTGGGCGTCCGCTGCGAGGTGGATCCCCAGATCGATACCACGGTGACGGTGACGCCGCCCGCCAGCGGTCGTTTCCATGGCAACGTCGACCTGTTCTGCGGTTTGGCCGGCACAGTGATGCGTTTCGTGCCCGGTCTTGCTCTGTTCGCCGACGGCCCGGTCCGTTTCGATGGCGACGAGCAGGCCTACGCCCGTCCGATGAAGCCGGTGCTCGACGGTCTGGAACAGCTGGGTGCCACTGTGGAGTATCGCGGCGAGGTGGGACGTCTGCCGTTCACCATCACGCCGCCCGCAAGTCTGCCGGGAGCCCAAGCCGAGGTGAGCATCGACTCGTCCGGTTCCTCCCAGTTCATCTCCGGACTGCTGCTCATCGGCTCCCGTCTGCCGGGTGGTCTCGTGCTGCGGCACACGGGGGAGAAGACCCCGAGCCTGCCGCACATCCGCATGACCGTGGCCGATGTGACCGGTGCCGGCGGCGCCATCGAGGCCGATGAATCCGCACGCATGTGGACGGTCGAATCGCGCGCCCTGCAGCTGCCGGATAAGGTCACGGTCGAACCCGACCTGTCGAACGCTGCGCCGTTCCTGGGTGCGGCCCTCATCGCCGGCGGGACCGTGCGTGTGCCGCATTGGCCGGTCGAAACGACCCAGCCCGGTGGCCTGCTGCCGGGATATCTGGAACACATGGGAGCCAAGGTCTCGTTCCCGGAGATTGGTGGCGTGCGCTACTGCGAGGTGACCGGCGACGGCACCGTGCATGGGCTTGGCACGTTCGATCTGACCGCAGCGGGGGAGATCGCGCCTTCGCTGGCGGCAATTCTGGTGTTCGCCGATGCGCCGACCGACATGGTGGGTATCGGCCATCTGCGTGGCCATGAGACGAACCGTCTGGCCGCGCTGGTCAATGAGATCACCCGCGTGGGCGGCAAGGCCGAGGAACTGACGGACGGCCTGCGCATCGAACCGGTGCCGGTCGGCGAGCTGCATGGCGCCGACATGGAGACCTACGCCGATCACCGCATGGCGACCTTCGCCGCGATGCTCGGCCTGCGCATCCCCGGTATCCAGGTGATCAACGTGGCCACCACCCGCAAGACCCTGCCCGATTTCGTCGGCATGTGGAACGGCACGCTGGGGGAGTAGCGCCGGGTTCCCGACTATGGCGATACGAGATCAAGGTGTTTTTCTGGCTCCCCTCTCCGAGGGGAGCTGTCAGCGAAGCTGACTGAGGGGAGTACTACGGCACAATGCGATGCGGTGCTCCC
The DNA here is from genome assembly GCF_018555355.1 of Bifidobacterium sp. SO4. Classification (NCBI taxonomy): domain Bacteria; kingdom Bacillati; phylum Actinomycetota; class Actinomycetes; order Bifidobacteriales; family Bifidobacteriaceae; genus Bifidobacterium; species Bifidobacterium sp. SO4. The sequence continues at coordinate 40,590 of NZ_JAFEJP010000010.1, read as the reverse complement.
CTCAGTCGTCTACGACGACAGCTCCCCTCAGAGAGGGGAGCCAGAAAAACACAAACTCCGTCATATACGCAAATACGCAAGGAGGGTGTGACGACCGTTGTGATCGTCACACCCTCCTTATCGTGAATGAATCAGCGATTCAGACTCACTTGGCGAACTTGTTGCCGTAGGTGTCCTCGCCGGCTTCCGCGATGGCGGCGGACTTGCGGGCGATGGCCAGCTCCTCGTTGGTCGGGATCACGGCGATGATCACGGAGGAGTCCGGGGTGGAGATGATGCGCGGCTCCTTGGAACGCTTGGCGTTCTTCTCCTCGTCCAGCTTGACGCCGAACGGAGCGAGCTTGTCGCACACCATCTTGCGCACGATGTCGTCGTTCTCGCCCACACCGGCGGTGAAGGTGATCACGTCGCAGCCACCCATCTGGTAGGTGTAGTTGCCGATGTAGCTCACGATGCGGTGCACGTAGACATCCAGGGCCAGCTTGGCGTCCTCGTTGCCCTCGGCCACCAGACGGTGGACCTCGCGCAGATCGCCGAAGCCGGTCATACCGGTCATGCCGGAGCGCTTGTTGAACAGGGCATCCAGCTCGTCCACGTTCATGTGGGCGTTGCGGATCAGGTGGAAGACCACGGCCGGGTCGATGTCGCCCGTACGGCCGCCCATGACCAGACCCTCAAGCGGGGTCAGACCCATGGAGGTCTCGACCGGCTTGCCGGAGACCTCGGCGGAGGCGGAAGCGCCGTTGCCGATGTGCAGGACGATCTGCTTGAGGCCCTCGGCCGGCTTGCCGACGACTTCCGGCACCACGGAGGAGATGAACTCGTGGGAGGTGCCGTGGGCGCCGTAGCGGCGGATGTGGTACTGCTCGGCGATCTCCTTGTTCAGCGCGTAGGTGCTGGCGGCCTTCGGCAGCTGGAAGAAGAAGGAGGAGTCGAAGACGAAGATCTGCGGCACGTCCGGCAGCAGGGCGCGCATGACCTCGGCGCCCTTGGCCTCCGGGCCGTTGTGCAGCGGGGCGAGGACGGCCAGATCCTTGACGGCGTTGATGGTCTTGTCGTTGACCAGGGCCGGCTTCGGGAAGAGAGAGCCGCCCTGCACCACGCGGTGGCCGACGGCCACGATGCCCGCATCGGACAGCTTCGGGCCGTACTCCTCGAAGAAGCCGAGCACGCGCTTCAGACCCTGCTCGTGGTCGTGAATCGGCTCCTCGAGCTCATGCTTCTCGCCGTTGTACTCGTGCTTGTAGTGGCCGTCGATCGGCTCGCCGATCTTCTCCACCAGGCCGGAAGCGAGGCCTTCGCCGGATTCGAGGTCCACCAGCTGGTACTTGATCGAGCTGGAGCCGGAATTGATGACAAGGACGGTTTTCGCCATTGTGGGCATCCTCCATTGTGATATGTTGCGTCCCGCCGAACGAAGCGGGTTACCGTTGATTAGATTACTCGTTGCTTGCTACAAAATGCGGCTCCCCGCAGAGCGAAGAGCCGCATTCCGATTCATGGCTACTGCGCCTCGATGGCGGTCAGGGCGATCGTGTTGATGATGTCCTGCACCAGGGCGCCGCGGGACAGGTCGTTCACCGGCTTGTTGAGGCCCTGCAGCACCGGGCCGATGGCGAGGGCGCCGGAGGAGCGCTGCACGGCCTTGTAGGCGATGTTGCCGGCGCACAGATCCGGGAAGACGAACACGTTGACGTGTCCGGCCACATCGTTGCCCTTGGCCTTGGTGGCGGCCACGGTGGGGGACCAGGCGGCGTCGAACTGGATGGAGCCGACCACCGGCAGATCCGGGGCCTTCTCCTTGAGGAGCTTCGTCGCCTCCTCGACCACGTCCACATCCGGGCCCTTGCCGGAGCCGAGGGTGGAGTACGAGAGCATGCCGACCTTCGGGTCGATGCCGAACGCGCGGGCGGTCTCGGCGGACTGCAGGGCGATTTCGGAGAGCTGCTCGGCGTCCGGGTTGAGGTTGATGGCGCAGTCGGCGAACACGGCCACATGGTCCTTGAAGCACATGAGGAACGCGCCGGAGACCAGCTTCTGGCCGGGCTTGGTCTTGATGACCTGCAGGGCCGGGCGCACGGTGTTGGCGGTGGAGTTCACGGAACCGGAGACCAAGCCATCGGCGTAGCCGAGCACCACGAGCATGGTGCCGAAGTAGCTGGCGTCCGTGAGCTGCTTGCGGGCCTGCTCCTCGGTCATGCCCTTCTTGGCGCGCAGCTCGCACAGCTTGGCCACCATGGGCTTGAGGATGTTCTCGTCGTCCATGGCCTGGAAGCGGGCGCGTTCCAGGTAGTTGAGGCCGAGTTCCTTGCCGCGGGCCAGGATGGCGTCCTTGTCGCCCACGATGATGAGGTTCACGATTTCGCGCTCGAGCAGGTAGTCGGCCGCCTTGATGATGCGGTCCTCCTCGCCCTCGGGCAGCACGATGGTCTTCTTGTTGCTCTTGGCCTTGCCGAGCAGGCCGAACTGGAAGGCGTACGGGGTGATGGGGGCCTCGATGTCCACGTTGAGGGCGGCGAGCACCTCCTCGGTGGGGGCGTTCTTGCGGAAGGTCTCCAGGGCGAGTTCCTTGGTGGATTCGTCGGTGAAGGGCACCTGCGGCAGCGTCCAGACAGGCAGGCCGTACTTGGCCAGCGTCTCCTTGACGGATACGGCGTGACGCGGCTCACAACCGGTCACGAAGATGCCGAGCACCTTGTTGCCGGCCGCTTCCATGCCTTCGATGGACAGCTTGACGGTCTCGTCCAGCTCATGCGGCCAACGGTCGATGGTGCAGACGGCCAGGAACACGCCGGCTTGCAGATCGGCGGCCACGTTGGCGTTGAACTCGTAACTGGTCGGGTCGTTCACGTGGGACTTGTCGGTGCCCACGATCAGTGCGGCGTCCGCTCGGGCCACGTCCATCGCGTCGTTGAACGCGCCGATGATGTCGCCGCGCGCGGTGTCCTTGTCCTGACGCACCTTGTGCACGTCGAGGCCGGTGGACAGTGCCACGCCGAGGCCCGAGTTCGAGGCGGACAGCAGGACGGGCGTGAAGTCGTCGTGGTTGGACACGGCCGGACGGAACACGATGGTCTTGTACTTCGAGGTCAGTGCGTTGAGCACGCCGTAGGCCACGACGTTGCGGCCATTGGCGCCTTCGGGACTTGCGATGTATACGCGGGTAACGGTCACTTTGGTCTGTCTCCTTTGATGATCAACAATGATTGGGACCACACATCATTGTACTTGCCCTTGTTATCGATCACGTCCAAGACACCGGGACGTTTGCTGATGGAACGTCAGGGTCGTGATGGCGGAGACAGGGGAGAGCGGCGGCCATGGGGGAGCGCCCGTACGCATACGAAAAGGGCTCGGGACGAATCCCGAGCCCTTTCCTAAGCCGTTAGGCTAAACCGTGGAGTGGCTAAATCACTCGTTGTCGCCAGCGGTGGCGGCGGTGGCGGTGACGGCGCCCTTCTCTGCGGTGTTCAGGCCGGAGTACACCCAGTCGGTGTAGTCCGGGTGATCGTAGCCGTTGTCGACGGCGAACTGGAAGGCTTCCTGACGGAAGGCCTCGAGCTCGTTGATCTTGTCGGCGTACTTGTCGGCGTCGATCATGCGCAGGGCCTCGGCGGTCAGCTCGTAACGATCGATCTCGTTCACGCGAACCATGTCGTACGGGGTGGTGGTGGAGCCCTCCTCCTCGTAGCCGTGGACGTTGAAGTTGTCGTGGTTCGGGCGATCGTAGATCAGGCCGCGCACGTCGTGAGCGTAGGAGTGGTACGCGAACAGCACCGGCTTGTCGGCGGTGAAGATGTCGGCGAACTCCTCGTCGGACAGGGCCTCGTCGTTCTCCTTGGCGGACTGCAGAGCGAGCAGGTCAACCACGTTGACGACCTTGAACTTGATGCCCATGGCCTTCAGCTTGTCGGAAGCGGCCATGATCTCCTGGGTCGGGACATCGCCGGCGGCGGCAAGTACGATCTCGGCCTCATCGTTGGACTTCGCGGTGGAGGCCCAATCCCAAGCGGCGGCACCCTTCTCGAGCTCGGCGCGAGCCTCGTCCAGGGACAGCCAAGTGGCGGCCGGCTGCTTGCCGGCGATGATGGCGTTGATCTTGTTGGTGGACTTGTAGCACTTCTCGGCGATGGCCAGCAGCATGTTCGCATCGGTGGCGAAGTAGATGCCGATGACGTGATCGTTGTGGAAGCACTTGTTCAGCAGCAGGGAGGTGACACCCGGATCCTGGTGGGAGAAGCCGTTGTGGTCCTGACGCCAGACGTGGGAGGAGACCAGCAGGTTCATGGAGGCGATCGGCTTGCGCCACGGAATCTCGCGGACGGTAGCCTCAAGCCACTTGGCGTGCTGGTTCAGCATGGAGTCGATCACGTGCACGAAGGACTCGTAGGAGCTCCAGATGCCGTGACGACCGGTCAGCAGGTAGCCCTCGAGGAAGCCTTCCATCTGGTGCTCGGACAGCTGCTCGACGACCTGGCCGGAGACGTGCATGTGCTCGTCGACCTCGTCGGAGATGTAGCCGGCATCCCACTGCTTGTTGGTGACCTCGTAGGAAGCCTGCAGACGGTTGGAAGCGGTCTCATCCGGTCCGAAGATGCGGAAGTCGTGCATGTTGTTCTTGATGATGTCGCGGGTGTAGACACCGAGACGACGGGTGGCCTCGAGCTGGCCCCAGCCGTGGCCGTACTTCTCGACTTCCTTGACGGCGTAGTCCTCGAGGTTCGGCAGCTTCAGGTCGTCGCGGATCAGACCACCGTTGGCGTTCGGGTTGGCACCGATACGCAGCTCACCGGTCGGCATGAAGGCGGTGACGTCGGCCTTGACGGCGCCGTTCTCGTCGAACAGCTCCTCCGGCTTGTAGGACTCCAGCCAGTTCTTCAGGACCTCGAAGTGGGCCTCGGTATCGCGGGCGGAAGCCAGCGGCACCTGGTGAGAACGCCAGGAGCCCTCGGTCTTCTTGCCGTCGATGTACTTCGGGCAGGTCCAGCCCTTCGGGGTGCGGAAAATCAGCATCGGGTAGAACGGACGGTGGACGTTGTCCGTCTGAGCGGTGGCCTTGATGTCGCAGATCTCGTCCCAGATGGTCTCCCACAGCTCGGCGAAGCGACGGTGGATGGACATGTGGTCCTCATCGTCGAAGCCGGCGACGAACTCGTACGGCTCGTAGCCCATGCCGTGGAAGAACTCGTGCAGCTCTTCGTCGGAAATGCGGGACAGGATGGTCGGGTTGGCGATCTTGTAGCCGTTGAGGTGCAGGATCGGCAGCACGATACCATCGGTGCGCGGGTTCACGAGCTTGTTGGACTGCCAACCGGTGGCCAGCGGGCCGGTCTCGGCCTCGCCATCACCGACGATGGCCGGCACGAACAGGGACGGGTTGTCCATGATGGCGCCGTAGGCGTGGGACAGGGCGTAACCCAGCTCGCCACCCTCGTGGATGGAGCCCGGGGTCTCCGGAGCGAAGTGGGACGGGATGCCGCCCGGGTAGGAGAACTGACGGAAGAACTTCTGCAGACCAGCCTCGTCCTTGGTGATCTTCGGGAAGGTCTCGGTGTAGGTGCCGTCCAGGTAGGACTGGGAGGTACCGGCCGGGCCGCCGTGGCCCGGGCCCATGATGATCACGGTGTTCTGGCCGTGGTCGGCGATGAAGCGGTTGATGTGGCCGATGAGGAAGTTCAGGCCCGGGGTGGTTCCCCAGTGACCCACCAGGCGGTGCTTCACATCTTCGCGGGTGAAGGGCTCCTTCATCAGCGGGTTGCTGCGCAGATAAATCTGGCCGATGGAAAGGTAGTTGGCGGCGCGCCAGTACTTGTCAACGCCTTCGAGGGCTTCCTCGGAAACCGGAGCGTTGAGCTTCTTCCAAGGGGTGCCAATAACAGGACTCGTCATGTGTACTCCTGTACTCCTGCACGTATCCGTGCGATTGATTATTTCTGTTCGGTCACGGGCCCTGATTCCTTGCGGTATCAAGGCTTTCCGTTCCCAATCACTCGTCATGGTACGAGGACAACACGACTTTTGAACGATTTCTTGCGGGTGTGTTCGAAAATGTTATGGGAATAGCACTATTTGTGCGGTTTGCCGGTTTGATTGTCACAATCGATTTTTCCTGCGAGGAACCTGAAAATGGCGGAAAATAGCGCCAAAACAGGATTGGCTCCGGGAGTGTCGCGTTCGATTTAACGAAGTTAATACCGGCGTGTTGTTGCTTACGCGCCTGTAGTTTGTGCGTATTCCGAACATGCCCCGCGCGTGTCGGTCTTGTCTGCTTGACCGGTGATAATCGGTGTGTTGCAACCCACGTAAAATCCCAATGAACGTTAGGGGAATATCAATGGCAAACGGTCCTGTGCTCGTCGTCGACTTCGGCGCCCAGTATGCCCAGCTCATCGCCCGCCGCGTGCGTGAGGCCGGCGTGTACTCGGAGTTGGTGCCGCACTCCATGCCGATCGACGAGATCCTGGCCAAGGATCCGAAGGCGATCATCCTTTCCGGCGGCCCGGCCTCCGTGTTCGAGCCCGGCGCGCCCTCCATAGATACTAAGGTGTTCGAGGCCGGCGTCCCGGTGCTCGGCATCTGCTACGGCTTCCAGGTCATGGCCTACGAACTCGGCGGCAAGGTGGATAAGGCCGCCCTGGGCGAATACGGAAAGACCTCCGCGGTGGTGGACGAGGCCGAGGGCATCCTCGCCGGATCCCCGGCCGAGCAGACCACGTGGATGAGCCACGGCGTGGCCGTCGAGCAGGCCCCGGCCGGCTTCGAGGTGCTCGCCCACACCGAAGGCGCCCCGGTGGCCGCCATGGCGGACGAATCCCGCAAGCTCTACGGCGTGCAGTGGCACCCCGAGGTCAAGCACTCCCCGCTCGGCCAGCAGCTCATCGAGAACTTCCTGCACCGTTGCGCCGCTCTGCCCAACGACTGGAACGCCTCGAACATCATCGAGACCGAGGTCAAGAAGATCCGCGAGAAGGTCGGCGACGCCGAGGTGATCTGCGGCCTGTCCGGCGGCGTGGACTCCGCCGTGGCCGCCGCCCTCGTGCACAAGGCCATCGGCGACCAGCTCACCTGCGTGTTCGTGGATCACGGCCTGCTGCGCAAGGGCGAGGTCGAGCAGGTCAAGCACGACTTCGTGGCCGCCACCGGCATCAAGCTCATCACCGTGGACGCGGCCGACGACTTCCTGACCGCCCTGAAGGGCGTCTCCGAGCCGGAGCGCAAGCGCAAGATCATCGGCGAGAAGTTCATCCGCACCTTCGAGAAGGCCCAGCAGCAGGTGCTCGAAGAGGCCGGCGCCCGCGGCAAGGAAGTCAAGTTCCTTGTGCAGGGCACCCTCTACCCGGACGTCGTCGAGTCCGGCGGCGGCGACGGCGCGGCCAACATCAAGTCCCACCACAACGTGGGCGGCCTGCCCAAGGACATCAAGTTCCAGCTCATCGAGCCGCTGCGTACCCTGTTCAAGGACGAGGTGCGCGCCATCGGCACCGAGCTCGGCCTGCCCGACGAGATCGTCTGGCGCCAGCCGTTCCCCGGTCCGGGCCTGGGCATCCGCATCATCGGCGAGATCACCAAGGAGCGCCTCGACCTGCTGCGCGAGGCCGACGCCATCGCCCGCGAGGAGCTTTCCAAGGCCGGTCTCGACCGCGACATCTGGCAGTGCCCCGTCGTGCTCCTCGCCGACGTCCACTCGGTCGGCGTCCAGGGCGACGAGCGCACCTACGGCTCGCCGATCGTCCTGCGCCCCGTCTCCTCCGAGGACGCCATGACCGCCGACTGGGCCCGCGTCCCCTACGACGTGCTCGCCACCATCTCCACGCGCATCACCAACGAATGCCGCCAGATCAACCGCGTGGTGCTGGATTGCACTTCGAAGCCCCCGGCAACCATCGAATGGGAGTAATCGAATGATGGAGCGTCCTCGTCGTTGCTCCTCGGTCGACGTACCTTCGTACGCCTTCCCTCGGTGCGCCTAGAGGCCGCACACATCATTCGATTACTCCGGAGTGAAATCCGGCGATGGAGCGTATACCGCCTTTCCTCAGGCTCGACGTACCTTCGTACGCCTTCGCCTTCAGACGGCGGTCTCCGCACACATCGCCGAATTTCACTGAATGACGGATATTGGATTATTTGATCCGAGACTCGTTCATTCAAGGCGACGTATAACAGATAAGTAAGAGCATGCTCGTCTGGTCGCAGGCCACTGAATTGTCCATAGCAATTCAGTGGCCTTGTTGTATTGATTGATAGGGTATGTGATATAAGACAAGGAAGCCCATGAGTGATTATTATTGCCCGTATTGTGGCGCCGATATCGGAAACCAGTTTGGCTTTGATCCTACCGGCAGCACGTGGAAGTGTGCTTCATGTCGGAATCTTCTCTACGGAGACGTATACTCTGGAAGCATCTATCCGGGTACAATGTGGTACTGCGATAGTTGCAGGGCACTGCTCAATAGACAAACAGGTTTCGCGGATTATTACGATTATTGGACGTGTACTCAATGCGGATATTCGAACCATATTGCATCGGATGAAATTTATAACTCCCAAGAAGAATATGAGAATAGCTCGCAGAGCTCGGCTACTGACGATTTGCTGTATAAAGTCGTCTCCGGCTTGGTGAGAGGTGCGGTCCAGGGAATCAAAGAAAGTCTCTCCGAAGCAAATTCGGAATCGGATGAGGAGGGCAACGGGGAGGATCCTTGCTCTGCGACACCGACTCCGCCGGATGCGAGTGCTAGGTCGGAGAGCGTGCAGGAAGAGAATGCGCAACATTATTTAGGAGTGAATGCCTGGCAAGAGGCTGCCGTTCCTCGGGAATCAAGGGTTTCATATTTTCAACGAAAGGCAGCATTATTTGGTCTAGGAAAGGTTACATTACAAGGTAATTTTGATGCTTTTGTTGGCAGAAATTATCGAGAAGTGCTTGATATAGTTTCTCAGTCAGGTTTTAAGCAAGTAACAGCGACTCCTGTTAACGACTTAACTGTTGACAGAATTGCTGAAGCTGGTCGTATATCCCAAATTATGATAAACGGTGTGCCCTATTCTGCTTTAGGGGATACATTTTCACCCAATGATTATATAGATATTGTATATCATGATATTTATCAATTGTCGGTTCCATGGTCCTCTGAAAAGCTTCGTAATATGGGATACTATGAGGTGGTTGGAAAGCTTAGATCCCTTGGCTTTATGAATATTACTGGAGTTCCTATTCCTGATTTAATTACAGGATGGCTGAAAAGGGAAGGAACTGTGGAGGAAATTATCATCGATGGTATATCCTCCTTTAAAAAGAAACAGAACTTTAGGTACAATAGTAATATTGTGATTACCTATCATACTTTTCAAAGGTAATAACAGATTGTTATTTTTATATGCCTAGCCACTTTCCGGTATGGCCACTGGACAAATATGATTTGAGTCATCGGAGCTGAGGTGGGATTTTTCGTTCTGGTTCCCGGCTGGTTTGATTCTGCGCGACATTGGCGTGGGAAGTGCTCTGAATAAATATGAGTGCTGTCGTTACTTCGCGATCGTAGAGATCCTTCCTTTTGTGACGGCTGAGAGCCAAGAGATGGCAGCAGACAGTCGCATACGAACGGTTCCGTCATTTTCCCGCCATTGCTTGGCTGGAATCCGCCGCTTAAAAGGTTTTCGACGGCGGTTCCCAGCCAAAGAATGGTTGGGAACCGGCGGAGGAGTTCCTGGGCGTCGTATGTTCGCCATTCGTTGGCCGGCTGCCGACGCATCAGCCCATTCTGTGGATTTGATGATTCGGAACGATTGTGTGGCATGGCGTGGTAATTGATTCGTCGCAAACATTCGGTCTGAAGCCGTTGGGGTTTTCCGGTATAATTTTTTAGTTTTACGACGACGTTCGGAAAGGGATGCCGACCCATGCGACAGGGATTCGACAACGATAAGTACATCGCTCTGCAGGCCGACAACATCAGGAAGCGCATCGCCCAATTCGGTGGCAAGCTGTATCTGGAATTCGGTGGCAAGCTCTTCGACGACTACCACGCCTCCCGCGTGCTGCCCGGCTTCGCACCGGATGTCAAGTTCCGCATGCTCGAAAGCATGAAGGCGGACGTGGAGATCGTCATCGCCATCAACGCCAACCACATCCAGCAGGGCAAGACCCGCGGCGACCTCGGCATCCCCTATGACGAGGATGTGCTGCGACTCATCGACATCTTCCGCTCCCGCGGCTTCCTTGCGAAGTCCGTGGTGCTCACCCAGTACGCCGGGCAGCCGGCCGCCGACGCCTACCGTCACCGCCTCGAACAGCTGGGCGTCACCTGCTACCTGCATTACCCGATCGCCGGCTACCCGCACGACATCGAACGCATTGTCTCCGAGGACGGCTATGGCAGGAACGACTACGTCGAAACCAGCCGCCCGCTCGTCGTGGTCACCGCGCCCGGCCCCGGCTCCGGCAAGCTCGCCACCTGCCTGAGCCAGCTCTACCACGAGCACCGCCGCGGCATCCAGGCCGGATACGCCAAATACGAGACCTTCCCGATCTGGAACCTGCCGCTGAACCATCCGGTCAACATCGCATACGAGGCCGCCACCGTGGATCTCGATGACGCCAACATCATCGACCCGTTCCACCTCGAGGCGCACGGCGAGACCACCGTCAACTACAACCGCGACGTCGAGGCGTTCCCCGTGCTCAAGGCCATGATGGAGCGCATCATGGGCGAAAGCCCCTACCAGAGCCCCACCGACATGGGCGTGAACATGGCCGGCTACGCGATCAGCGACGACGAGGCCTGCCGCGAGGCCGCCAAGCTCGAAATCGTGCGTCGCTACTTCACCGCCTGCGTGAACCTGAAGCGCACCGGCACCGGCGAGGAACAGGTCGAACGTCTGCGTTCCATCATGAAGAAGGCCGGCGTGGACGAGGACCTTTCGCCCGCACGCGCGGCGGCGCTCGCCAAGGAACAGATGACCGGAGCCCCGGTGGGCGCGATGGTCCTGCCCGACGGCCGTCTCGTCACCGGCAAGACCGGCGTGCTGCTCGGCGCGGCCAGCGCCTTGCTCATGAACGCGCTCAAGAAGGTCACCGGCGTGGACGACGATCTGCCGGTGATCGATGACGCCGCCATCGAACCCATCTGCAAGCTCAAGACAGAACATCTCAACAGCGCCAACCGTCGCTTGCATTCCGATGAGACGCTCATCGCCCTGTCCATCACCAGCGCAACCAGCCCGCTGGCCGCCCGCGTGATCGCCGGTCTCGAACAGCTGCGCGGCGCCGACGCCTTCTTCTCCGTGATCATCTCCTCCACGGACGAGGCCCTGTACCGCAAGCTCGGCATCAACGTGTGCTGCGAACCCAAGTACGAGCGCGTGAGCCTGTACCACAAGTAAGGCCCGCCACGCTCCGACCGGCCGGTGCCGCTCCCGCGCGGGACACGGCACCGGTTTCGGGGCCGAAGTGTCGCCGTCTGTTGCTGTAATACCAAGCGAGAAACGAGTGGTACGAGAGCAAGAGAAGTGACAGTGGCAACAACGGTGCGCAGACAGTTCGTCGGGCATTACATAGGACTGGACGGTATCAAGGGACTGGCGCTCATCGCCATCGTGCTGTATCACTGCATGCAGCAGGCGTTGCCGGGCGGATTCTACGGCGTGGACGTGTTCTTCACCGTCTCCGGATTCCTCATCGGCGTGAGCCTGTTCCGTTCGCTGGCCCGCAGCGGCTCGCTGAACCTCGCCCGGTACATCCCCAAACGCGCCGTGCGTCTCTATCCGGCGTTGTTCCTGCTCATCCCGGTCATCGTCTCGGCCGGATGGCTGTTCGACCATGACCTTCTGGTCGGCGTGCGGGACCAGATCATCACCGTGCTGCTCGGCTGCTATAACTGGTACGCCATCGCAGGGGGCCAAAGCTACTTCGACCAGATGAACCCTCAGGTGTTCCGCCACCTATGGTTCATCGGCGTGCTCATGCAGTTCTACGTGGTGGTGCCCCTACTCGCATGGGTCATGTGGAAGATCCGCCGCAGCCATCTCGCCGCGCTCATCCCGCTGGCCCTGGCGGCCAGCAGCGGCTACGGCATGTGGGCCCTGTACCGTCCCGGCGGCGACCCCACCCGCGTCTACTTCGGCACCGACACCCACGGCCTCGGCCTGATGCTCGGCCTGGCTCTGGCCTGGTGGGTCACCGCGTCCGAACGCAGCCACCCCCGTCCCAAGCCTGTGCCCCGTTCGGTCCGGTCCGCCCGACCCGATGGGGGAGCGGTTCCGGTTCCGCCGGTGCCCATGCCCGTATCCGTGCCGCTGCCGGACGACGTCACCCAACAACCGGACACGCTGCATGTGCCCGAACCGTTGCGTGTGCGCATCTGGCGTGCAGTCGCGCCGGTCCTCGCCTTCCTGAGCCTCATCGCCCTGGTGACCATGGCCGTGATCGGCAAGCAGGACGACTTCGCCTTCCGCGGCGGCATCATCATCTCCAGCCTGCTGTCCGTACTGCTCATCGCCGGCACGATCTGCCAGGACTCCTGGATGCAGGATCTCATGGTCTTCCTTCCGCTCAAGGCGCTCGGCACCTACTCCTACGGCATCTACCTGTGGCACTGGCCGCTGTGGCTGCTCGCCCGCGCGCTGGCGCCGAAACTGTTCCCCGTGCCCGGCCCCTGGCCGCTGGCCATGGCGGCCGTGCTCACCGCGGTGGCCGTGACGATTTCGTGGCTCATGGTCGAGAAGCCCGCCGCGTCCCGTTCCGCGCTGTTCGTCATCCTGCCGCTTCGCAAGCCCGGCGCCGCGCACATCATCCGCGCGGTCATCGTGGATGTGCTGCTGGTCGCCTCGGTGTTCGGAGCGGCCCAGGGCGTGGCGAACGCGCCTGCCAAGACCGCCATGCAGATGCAGCTGGAGGAACAGGCGCGCCAGTTGGAGGCGACCCAGAAGAAGGAACACGTGCTGATCCGCCATCACGTGCCGCAGCCGCCCAAGCCCAAGTTCGCCATGCCCACGGGCGATGAGATCACCGCCATTGGCGACTCGGTGATGCTGGCCTCCTCTGAGGGCCTGTCCAGCGTGTTCCCCGGCATCCAGACCGACGCCGAGGTCTCCCGCTCCATCATGGTGGCCCCCGAACTGATCCAGAACGACCTGGCCGCCGGAACGCTGCGCCAGTGGGTGCTGGTGGGTCTGGGCACCAACTCCGCCATCACCGCCGACCAGCTGGACCAGATCCATGACCTGATCGGCCCGGACCGCGTGCTCGTGCTGGTCAACGCGCACGGCGACCGCACATGGATCCCGCCCACCAACCAGGTGCTTGCCGACTACGCCGCCGCGCACCCGGACAACGTGGTGCTGGTGGACTGGGACGCCGCCGCGAACGCCAACCCGCAGGTGCTCGGCTCGGACGGCATCCACCCGAGCATAGGCAGCGACATCTACGCCCAGGCCGTCAAGCAGACCCTGAAACGCTGGACCAGCGAAAGCCGCTGATATCCTCCTCCGGCCCGCGTCGGACGCGGCGGGCAACGCAGCGATACCCCATGGTCTTCAAGAACAGCTAGACTGAAGAACTGCACTAACGAGACCACACGTTGGGAGTAATGGTGAGCGCAATCCTCGAAGGGAAGCCCGATAAGAATCTGATTCTCGTCACGGGAAGGATTCATCCGAAACTAGCCGAAGATGTCGCCGAACAGCTGGGAATCGACCTGCTGGAGACCACGGCCTACGACTTCGCCAACGGCGAGATGTACGTGCGATACACCGAATCGGTGCGCGGCGCCGACGTGTTCGTGCTCCAGAGCCACTACCAGCCGATCAACAAGGCGATTATGGAGCAGCTCATCATGATCGACGCGCTCAAGCGCGCCTCCGCCCGCTCCGTCACCGCCGTGTGCCCGCTGCTCGGCTATTCCCGTCAGGACAAGAAGCACCGCGGCCGCGAGCCCATCTCCTGCCGCCTCATCTTCGACCTGCTCAAGACCGCAGGCGCCGACCGCATCATGTCCGTGGACCTGCACGCGGCCCAGTCCCAGGGCTTCTTCGACGGCCCGGTGGATCACCTCATCGCCATGCCGGTGCTGGTCGACTACATCCGCGACCGTTTCCAGGGCCATCTGGACAACGTCGCCGTCGTCTCCCCGGACGCCGGCCGCATCCGCGTGGCCGAGCAGTGGGCCCAGCGCCTCGGCGGCGGCCCGCTCGCCTTCGTGCACAAGACCCGTGACATCACCCGCCCGAACCAGGCCGTCGCCAACCGTGTGGTCGGCGACGTGGTCGGCAAGGACTGCGTGCTCGTGGACGACCTCATCGACACGGCCGGCACCATCGCCGGAGCCTGCCGCGTGCTGCAGGAGGCCGGTGCCAAGTCCGTGACCGTGGTCGCCACCCACGGCGTGCTCTCCGGTCCCGCGGTCGAGCGCCTCAAGAACTGCGGCGCGCGCGAGGTGGTCCTCACCGACACCGTGCCGATCCCCGAGGAGAAGCGCTGGGACGGCCTGACGGTCCTGTCCATCGCGCCGCTGCTGGCCAGCGCCATCCGCGCCGTGTTCGAGGACGGTTCGGTGGCCGAGCTGTTCGATACCTACCCCGAACACCACGGCCAGGGCTTCCTCTTCGCGTGACGTCCCTCTGACGCCCGCGGAAGGACCGTGTCGGGGCGGCGGATTGCGCCGACTCCGAATCGTATGGTATAAATGAACACTTGTGGGCCAAGCGCCCACGATTCCCCCATGGTGTAATGGCAGCACACGGGTCTTTGGAACCCTTTGTCTTGGTTCGAGTCCAGGTGGGGGAGCGGTCAGACGGTCGTCCGGACATCCGGGCGGCCGTCTATTGTTTTCTGCAGTGACACGGCCCGAAAACAGGCCGCGTCGAATCCTCACGAACGAAGGGAAACACGTCAGTTATGGCACTCTCCGCAGCCATCGTCCTCGCAGCCGGCGAGGGCACCCGCATGCGTTCCAACAAGCCGAAGGTACTGCACACGTTCGCAGGCAAAACCTTCCTGAACAGGGTCATGGATTCGGTGGCCGCGCTGGATCCCGCCACGCTGGCCGTGGTGGTGCACTTCCAGGCCGAGCGCGTGGCCGAGGCCGCCCGCTCCTACGACGAGCACGTCACCATCGTCAACCAGGACGACATCCCCGGCACCGGTCGCGCCGTGCAGTGCGCGATGGCCCAGCTCGCCGAAAACGGCGGCATCGAGGGCCCCGTGCTCATCGCCGCGTCCGACATGCCGCTGCTCGACAGCGACACCCTGCGCAAGCTCGTGGAATTCCACACCGCCTCCGGCAACGGCGCCACCGTGCTCACCACCATCCTCGACGACCCGACCGGCTACGGCCGCATCATCCGCGACCGCGAAGGCAACGTGCTGCGCATCGTGGAGCAGAAGGACGCCAACCGCAGCGAACTGGCCGTGCAGGAAGTGAACACCTCCGTCTACGTGTTCGACGCCGAGCTGCTGGCCCGCGCCATCGCCGACCTCAAGTCCAACAACGCGCAGGGCGAGTTCTACCTGACCGACGCGCTGGAAACCGCCCGTTCCGCCGGCAAGGTCGGCGCGTTCACCGCCCCCGACCCGCTCACCGTGGAAGGCGTGAACGACCGCGTGCAGCTGGCCGCGCTGGCCCGCACCTACAACCGCCGTGTCTGCGAGCACTGGATGCGCGAGGGCGTGACCATTCTCGACCCGGAGACCACCTGGATCGAGGACGACGTCACCATCGGCCGCGACGCCACCATCCTGCCCGGCTCCTTCCTTCAGGGCCGCACGGTCATCGGCGAGGACGCCGTCGTGGGCCCGTACACCACCCTCATCGACGCCGTGGTGGACGACGGTGCGACGGTCGAACGCTCCCGTGTGCAGGAATCGCACATCGGCGCCCGCACGAACATCGGCCCGTGGACCTACCTGCGCCCCGGCAACGAGTTCGGCGAGGACGCCAAGGCCGGCGCGTTCGTGGAGATGAAGAAGGCGCACATCGGCAACGGCACCAAGGTGCCGCACCTGAGCTACGTGGGCGACGCCCAGCTCGGCGACCACACCAACATCGGCGGCGGCACCATCACCGCCAACTACGACGGCGTGCACAAGAACCGCACCGTAATCGGCTCCGGCTGCCATGTGGGCGCCGGCAACCTGTTCGTGGCCCCGGTCGAGGTGGGCGACAACGTCACCACCGGCGCTGGCTCCGTGGTGCGCCACGCCGTGCCCAGCGACACGATGGTCTACTCCGAGAACACGCAGCACAACGTCGAGGGCTGGAAGCCCGCCTGGGAGCGCTGATCATGCCGGCACTACAGGACTCCATCAACGCCGTCCGCATGGCCGCCGAGGCCGCCGACCGCATCAAGGCCACGGACATCGTGGCCTTCGACGTGGCCGACCTGCTCGGCATCACCGACATCATGATGATCGCCGGCGCCTCCAACGAACGCCAGGTGCTGGCCGTGGCCGAGGAGATCGAAAAGGACCTCTACCTCAAGTGCGACGGCCGCCAGCCCCGCTCCCGCGAAGGCCTGACCGAAGGCCAGTGGGTGCTGCTCGACTACGGCGACTTCGTGATCCACGTCATGCATGAGGAATCCCGCGAATTCTACGGGCTGGAACGCCTGTGGAAGGATTGCGAGACCATCGACCTGCAGCTGGCGCACCCCGAAACGGCCGCGGTGCCGGTCGACTGACGCGAAAGGTACGAATCCCATGGCTACCCGTCATGTCCGCTCCATCTTCCTGATCCGCCACGGCCGCACGTCCTACAACGCGGCCCACAAACTGCAGGGACAGGTGGATATCCCGCTCGACGCCGTCGGCCAGTGGCAGGTGCGTCAGACCGCCGCCGCGCTG
The DNA here is from genome assembly GCF_018555355.1 of Bifidobacterium sp. SO4. NCBI lineage: Bacteria > Bacillati > Actinomycetota > Actinomycetes > Bifidobacteriales > Bifidobacteriaceae > Bifidobacterium > Bifidobacterium sp. SO4. The sequence goes on along the minus strand of NZ_JAFEJP010000010.1, from coordinate 23,750 downwards.
AAGGACCTCTACGTGGACCGCAGGCCGGAGACGAGCGACCGCATCATCGTATGCTCCGACCTTTCCCGCGCGCACGCCACCGCACAGGCCTTCGCGGACGTGCTGGGCGGCGCCGAGGTGCACGACGACGAACGTGTGCGCGAACGCAGCTTCGGCGATTGGGACGGTCACGCCGTGTCCGAACTGGCCGAACGGTACCCCGAGGACTTCCGCTCCTGGATGGAACACCGCGGCGGCGAACTCAAATACGGCGCCGAGCCCAAGGAACATGTGGGCGCGCGTGGCGTGGCGGCCCTTGAGGACTGGTCCACGCGGGCCGGGGAGGACACGGACCTGTTCGTGTTCTCGCACGGTGCATGGATCGCCCAGACCCTGCAGACGCTGCTGGGGCTGAGCCAGGTGGATCCCTCGTTCGCGTCCGTGGTCTCCATGCGCAACGCCCATTGGGTGCGGTTGGTGCCGATGGATCTGCCGGACGGGTCGGTGCGCTGGCGTCTGCTGGAATACAACCACGGACCGGCCATCGCGGACACCGACGAATGGGAACGCGAACGCTGAACCGGAATGAGTCGGAATGAGCCGGAATTGGTTTCCCTCATGGGGCATGCCGATTCCGGTTCATTCGATCTTTCGGGCAACATAACTGAATAATGTGCCAAAACCGTTGGAATTCCGGGCGAAATCAACGTGAATTCAACACTGCGACACGCCGAATGTTGCCTTATTCGCAAACTCGTCGTAATGTATACGAGGTCCAAAACGGACCGCACAAATGAAAAACGGGGCTATAGCGCAGCTGGTAGCGCATCTCCATGGCATGGAGAGGGTCGGGGGTTCGAATCCCCCTAGCTCCACGAAGAAGCCGTCAGCGGCCAGTGTTGATGGTTTCCTGTTGATTCATGTGAGTGAGTCAAAACCCGTTTGGGGCTATAGCGCAGCTGGTAGCGCATCTCCATGGCATGGAGAGGGTCAGGGGTTCGAATCCCCTTAGCTCCACAGACAAGGCCGGTGCATTGCGCGCCGGCCTTTTGCGTTTCCGCCGGACAGACTGGTTGGACGTCCCCGCCGGACGAGCCGGCAGGGGCGCCGGGAAGGGACTCACAGCACGCCGAAGTGCAGCAGGGCGTTGAGCACGCCGTCATGATCCACGTCGTCGGTCACGTAATCCGCGGCGGCCTTCGGCTCGTCGGTGGCGTTGCCCATCGCGACGCCGATGCCGGCGTAGGCGAGCATGGCCGTGTCGTTGCCGCCATCGCCGAACGCCATCGTCTGCTCGCGTGTGATGCCGTAATGGGCCATGAACCGCTGGATGCCACGTGGCTTGCCGCCGTCGGCCGGAATGAGGTCGGTGAAGTCCGGGTGCCAGCGCACGCCGCGCACGTTGCGGCACAGGGAGACCAGCTCGGCCTCCTCGTCCGGGCCGATGAACGGGCTGATCTGGAAGGTCTCGTGCGCGGCCGTACGCTCGTGCGGGTCGTCGAAATACCGTGTGGGCGCGGTCTTGCCGAGTTGGGCCCATGTGGCCTGCAGCGCCTCGTTGGTGTGGTTGAAGTACACGTAGTCCCTCTCGCCGAAGTTGGCCACCACATCCGGGTGCCTGTCCAGCCAGTCGAGGATCACCTTGATGTCCGATGGTTCGATGGCCTGCGAGGCGAAGAATCCGGTGTCGTCGAAGCAGTACTGGCCGTTGAACGCCACGATGCCGTCGAACGTTACCGGCATGGTGTCCAGCACCACGCCCATCTGCGAGGGCGCGCGACCCGTGCAGATGAGCACCTTGACGCCCTTGGCCTGCAGACGGTGGATCGCGTCCACGGCGGAATCGGGCACCTTGTGCGTGGCGAAGCTGGTGAGCGTGCCGTCGATGTCGAAGAACACGGCCCTGATGTCGTTCCCGCGTGCGGTGGAGGGAACGCCGGAGTCGCGGGCGGGGGAGGGGAAGGAATCGTCGCCGATGATGTTGTTCATGTCTTCATTGTCCGTGTTGGGCGGACGTGACTGTGCGAATGGACGTGTCCATACCGGGCGGACGCGACCGCGAGAACGGATGTGTCCGTGCTGCGCCGATCCAAGCGAATGCCGAGCCCGTGGGCCGGTTGAAGCCCTGATGAAGTCCGCATAATGGTCATTCCCGGCTCAAGTACGCCGCGAACCCGTCTCGAACCGGTCTTATAGCGGGCTATCAAACCGTGTGATTCCGGCCGCTTATACACCCGTCATAAGCAACACCTATACGGCAATCGGCCATTTTCCGCCATTTTCTGGCTGCCGGGACGCTATGGTTAAGACCGTCAACAACGCGAAGGGCCGAACGGAAGAGAACCGGCCCGGCCCGCACAGGGCCAAACCGAACCAACAGAGAGAGGAAACCAATGACCGCAGCAACCCAGCCGGCCACTCCGGCCAACAACAACGAACCGGTGCGCGTGAACCACACCGTCCGCAACATCATCATCACCATCGTGGTGGTCGCCATCGTCGCCGTGGGCGCGTTCTTCGGCTATCGCTCCTTCGCCGGCGCCGGCGAGTCGGCCGCCAAGGGCACCAAGGACAACCCGGTCAAGATCGGCGTGGTGGGCGCCACCAACCCCGAATGGGTCAAGTTCAAGCAGAAGGCCGAGGCCGCGGGCATCTACGTGGACATCATCGACTTCCAGGACTACACCTCCGAGAACCCGGCCCTTGACTCCGGTGAGCTCGACCTCAACGAGTTCCAGCACCTGCTCTACCTGGCCAACTACAACGTGAGCAACAACAAGGACCTCCAGCCCATCGGCGGCACCGCCATCTACCCGCTCGGCGTGTACTCCACCAAGGTCAAGAGCATCGACGACATCAAGCAGGGCGACACCGTCACCATCCCGAACGACGAGACCAACCAGGCCCGCGCCATCGGCGTGCTCAAGGCCGCCGGTCTCGTGACCCTCAAGGGCGACTGGACCGCCTTCTCCACCCCGGCCGACATCGATGAGGCCAAGAGCAAGGTCAAGGTGACCCCGCTGAAGGCCGAGCAGGTGGCCACCACCCTCAAGGATCCGACCATCGCCGCCGGCGTGATCAACAACGACTACGTCGCCGACGCCGGCCTCGACCCGAAGGACGCCATCTACCAGGACAACGCCGAATCCGAGGAGGCCCGCCCGTACATCAACGTGTGGGTGGCCCGCAAGGCGGACGTGAACAACGAGACCTACAAGAAGCTCATCGACATCTTCCACGAGAAGGACGTGCTCGCCGCCCTTCAGGAGAACTCCGGCGGCACCGCGGTCTTCGCCGACAAGTTCAGCGCCGAGGAGCTGCAGGGCTTCCTCAAGGACATCGAGAAGGACGCCAAGGCACAGCAGTGACCGGCGGTCGGTAGGATTCATACGGATCCGTACGGCCGGTGATGCCGGGCGGGGAGGAACGGAGGGTTCCGCCCCGCCCGGCATCACGCCGTAGCGCAAACGGCAAAACGACATACGACAATCAGGAGAACCCATGAGCGACCCCATCATCACGTTCGACCATGTGGTCAAGGAATTCAAGGTCCGTGGCCTCAAGGCCGGCGTGGCCCGCGCCGTGGACGACGTGAGCCTGACCATCAACCGAGGCGACATCTTCGGCATCATCGGCTATTCCGGTGCCGGCAAATCCACGCTGGTCCGACTCATCAACGCCCTCGAGCGGCCCACTGGCGGTTCGGTGAGCGTGCTCGGCACGGACATCACCTCCCTGAGCGAATCCAAGCTCAGGCCCATCCGCCAGAAGATCGGCATGATCTTCCAGCAGTTCAACCTGTTCTCCACCAAGACCGTGGCGCAGAACATCGCCTACCCGCTCCAGCTCGACCATTGGCGCAAGGACTACCAGGACCGTCGCGTGGCCGAACTGCTCGACTTCGTCGGCCTGTCAGAGCACGCGGACAAGTACCCCTCCCAGCTGTCCGGCGGCCAGAAGCAGCGCGTCGGCATCGCACGCGCCCTGGCCACCAACCCCGAGATCCTGCTCGCCGACGAGGCCACCAGCGCCCTCGACCCCGAGACCACCACCGAGGTGCTCGCGCTCCTCAAGCGCGTGAACAAGGAATTCGGCATCACCATCGTGCTCATCACCCACCAGATGAACGTGGTCCAGCAGATCGCGGACCGTGTGGCCGTGATGAGCGCCGGCCGCGTGGTCGAATCCGGCGACGTGTACGACGTGTTCGCCGCGCCCCAGCAGCCGGTCACCAAGCGGTTCATCGCCACCGCGCTGTCCGGACTGCCCGAGGAGGACCGCGTCGAACGTCTCCACACCGAATGGTCCGGCCGCATCGTCACCGTGCTCATCCGCCAGAAGGATGTCTCCGACAGCCACGGCCGCGAGGTGGCCGCCTCCGGACAGAACATCTCCGAACTCATCGCCAAGCACGGCATCGAATCCGGCCTGCTGTACGGCGGCATCGACACCGTGCGCGGTTCCGCGATCGGCGCCATCACCTACGAATTCAAGGGCGACGACGCGCGCGTGAACGCCTTCCTTTCCGAACTCGCCGAAAACAGCGACGTCATCGACTTCGGCACCGCCGCGAACCCCGTACCGTACGACGAGGCCGTTTCGGGGTACACGCCGGAGCATGCGCCGATCGCCCCGGCCGCCAATGACGCCGATGCCGGCAGGACGGACGCCGCCGGCCAGAACAACGAAGGAGCCCAATCATGATCGTCCTCGCCAACCCGCGCAGCGACTGGAGCGTCCTCAAGCCCCTGCTGTTCCAGTCCATCGGCCAGACCCTGACCATGGTGCTCATCACCCTCGTGGTGGGCGGCTTCCTGGGCCTCATCCTCGGCGTGGTGCTCTACGGCACCCGCCCGGGCAACCTGTTCGAGAACGCCGTGGTCTACCGCATCCTTGACATCATCGTCAACATCGTGCGGCCCATCCCGTTCATCATCTTCCTGGCGGCCATGCAGCCGCTGACCATCGTGGTGGTCGGCACATCCATCGGCACCGTGGCGGCCATCTTCCCGATGGTCGTGATGTGCACCTTCGCCACCTCGCGCCTGGTGGAACAGAACCTCGTGCCCGTGGACCCCGGCATGATCGAGGCCGCCCGTTCTATGGGCGCCGGCAAGCTCACCATCATCCGCACGGTTCTTATCCCCGAAGCGCTCGCCCCGCTCATCCTGGCCTACGCCTTCCTGTTCATCGGCGTGCTCGACATGTCCGCCATGGCCGGCTACATCGGCGGCGGCGGCCTTGGTAACTTCGCCATCGCCTACGGCTACCAGAAGTTCGACCAGACCGTCACCTGGACGGCCGTGATCATCATGATCGTGCTGGTCCAGGTGGTTCAGGGCATCGCCAACGCCATCGCCAAGCGACTGCTCAAGCGCCAGCAGTAGCCGTTCGGCCAACCCATCCGGCGCACCCGCTGCGCCCATGCGAGGATCTCCCGCCGACATCCACTTGGCGGGAGATCCTCGCGCAATTTCGCGCGATACGGGCGCATTCCCGTACTTTTCACCCGCCTTACTAGAATCGGCAACCATGAGCGAACATATCGAGATCGACCCCGAACTCACCACCATCCGTCACTACCTGCACGCCCACCCCGAACGCAGCTTCAAGGAATTCGACACCAGCATCTACCTCGCCGACCAGCTCAAGGCGCACGGCATCGAAATCCTCGACAACCCGCTGGAAACCGGCGTCGTCGGCCTCATCCAGGGCGAGGCCGGCCCGGGCCCGCGCATTGGCCTGCGGGCCGACATCGACGGCCTGCCAATCGTGGAGGATTCCGGACTGGAGTTCAGCTCGGTCAACCACGGCGTGATGCACGGCTGCGGCCACGACCTGCATATGACCGGCCTGTTGGGCGCCGTCTTCTGGCTCGCCGAGCACCGCGACCGCTTCGCCGGCTCGATTAAGATCCTGTTCCAGCCCAGCGAGGAGACCGGCAGGGGAGCGCGCGCCATGATCGACGCCGGTCTCGTGGACGATGTGGACGCCATCATCGGCACGCACAACAACCCCAACTACGCTCCCGGCCAGCTCGCCATCGGCGTGGAACCCATGATGGCCGGCTGCGTGAAGTTCCACGTGGACCTGCACGCGCAGGGCACCCACGCCGCCTACCCGTACAAGGGCACCGGCCCGCTCGAGGCGCTCGCCAGCATGATCCTGAGCCTGCAGACCATTGTGAGCCGCAATGTGACGCCCTTCCATCCGCTGGTCCTGTCCGTGACCGAGGTTCACGGCGGCGACGTGTGGAACGTGGTGCCTGCCGAGGCCGGATTCCAGGGCACCGTGCGCTACTTCCACAAGGAGGACGGCAACCTGGTGGGCCGTCGCTTCAAGGAGGTCGTGCAGCACACCGCCGAGGCGTACGGCATCAGGGCCGACGTGGACTGGGACGACTTCCAGGACCCGCTCGTCTCCGACCCCTCGCTCGCCAAGGTCGTGGCCGCCGACGTGAACGACTACGCGCAGCTTGAGCCGATCCGCCCGTCCATGGCGGGGGAGGACTTCTGCGAGTTCGCCAAGGTGACCCTGCCCGTGTTCGCCTTCGTGGGCTCCAACGGCCAGGAAGGCTGCGCCGACTGGCACAGCCCGAACTTCGTGGGCCTCGACGAATCCATCCCCACGTTCGTCAACTTCTACGTCAACGCCGCCCTGCGCGTGCTCAACGAACTGAGCTGACCTTATCGGCTCCCCTCTTTGAGGGGAGCCGTCACCATAGGTGACTGAGGGGAGTATCCGTAAACCAGTACAAGCTCCAAGAACAGGTGCCGACCTGAGTACACTGAAGACCATGACACAGCTTCGCTTCGCACTCGCCCAGATCGATACCTGCGTCGGCGCGCTCGACGCCAACGCCGACAAGGTGCTCGACTACTCCCGCAAGGCCGCCGAAGGCCACGCCCAGGTGGTGGTCTTCCCCGAAATGACCCTGACCGGCTACCCGATCGAGGATCTCGCCCTGCGCCGCACCTTCCGCCAGGCCGCATGGGACAAGGCCAACGACCTCGCCGCGAGCCTCGCCGCCGAAGGCCTGGGCTCCCTGTTCGTGGTGGTCGGCACCGTGGGCACCGACCGCGCCACCTCCAAGCCGCGCAACCGCCTCGTGGTCCTGCACGAGGGCGTGGTCTGGGCCGGCTACGACAAGCACTTCCTGCCCAACTACGGCGTCTTCGACGAATTCCGCATCTTCTCCGCCGGCGACCGTTCCGTCACCCTCGACGTGGACGGTGCCCGCATCGGCGTGGCCATCTGCGAAGACATCTGGCAGGACGGCGGGCCGGTGGCCGAGCTGGCCGGCAAGGGCATCGATCTGCTGCTGACCATCAACGGCTCCCCGTACGAGGAGGGCAAGACCCACACGCGCCTCGAACTCGCGCAGCGCCGCGCCGCCGAGGTCAAGGCCCCGGTCATCTACCTGAACCAGGTGGGCGGCCAGGATGACCTCGTCTTCGACGGCGGCAGCTTCGTGGTGGACGCCGACGGCGCACTGCTCGAACGCAGCCCCATGTTCATGGAGGACCTCACCTTCTGGGACTTCGACCCGGCCGCCGAACACCAGGCCAAGGCCGACATCGCCGACCTGCCCGACCCGGACGAGGAGATCTACACCGCCTGCGTGCTCGGCCTCAAGGACTACATGGCCAAGAACCACTTCAAGGGCGTGACCCTCGGCCTGTCGGGCGGCATCGACTCCGCGCTCGTGGCCGCCATGGCCGCCGACGCCTGCGGCGGCGAGAACGTCTGGGGCATCTCCATGCCCTCCATGTACTCCTCGGACGGTTCCAAGGACGACGCAGCCGATCTGGCCGCCAACATCGGCGCCCACTATGAGGTCCAGCCCATCGAACCGCTGTTCAACGCCTACCAGGACCAGCTGCACCTCGAAGGCGTGTCCGCCGAGAACCTGCAGGCCCGCATCCGCGGCGTGATCGTGATGGCCAGCTCCAACTCGCGCGGCCTGCTCGCCGTGGCCACCGGCAACAAGTCCGAGCTCGCCTGCGGCTACTCCACCATCTACGGCGATGCCGTGGGCGGCTACGCGCCGATCAAGGACCTCCTCAAGACCCGCGTGTGGGAGGTGAGCCGCTGGCGCAACAGGGCCGCGGCCGCAGGCGTGGGCATCGGCGGCCTGAAGATCGTGGGCAACGAGGCCGGAGACCCCGGCATCCAGCTCAAGGACGGTGTGATGATCCCGGTCTCCTCCATCGAGAAGGCCCCCTCCGCCGAGCTGCGCCCCGGACAGAAGGACTCCGACTCACTGCCCGAATACGCGCTGCTCGACAAGGTGCTCGCCGCGTACATCGAGCACGCGCACGGACGCGCCGACCTGCTCGCCGACGGCTTCGACGAGGCCACCGTGGACACGGTGATGCGTCTGGTGGACCGTGCCGAATGGAAGCGTCGCCAGTATCCGCTCGGCCCCAAGGTCACGGCCCTCGCCTTCGGCCGAGACCGCCGCCTGCCCGTGACCAACGCCTTCCGTGAGTAGTCGTTTCATTCGGATCGGAAAGGAAGCCGAAAAGACATGACCGACAACGACAAGCAGTGGTACTTCAATACCGTCAAAGGCAAGGCCGAGCTCGGCCCGATCTCACCCATCGACCAGCGCATGGGCCCCTACAAGACCAAGGAGGACGCCGAACACGCCTGGGACATCGTGGTGGACCGCAATGCCAAATGGGAGGAGCAGGACCGCCAGTGGAACGGCGAAGGCTACCGTCGCTGATCCGATAATTCTCATATAGTGAAAAACCGCTCATGCGCACACCGACGCATGAGCGGTTTTTCATGTGACGAACACCACAACATGAAGGGAATCGCCGCGAAAAAGCCCTAGAAACCATTGGAATGATAGCGTTCACAAACGAATGTGAGATAGCTCACTTCCGATTTCAGCTTTTCCCAAGCATGCGCAAACTACACTAAGTAACCAACGATTCCGTGAAGATGCGAAATCGACAACCCCATTTAAAGGAGTGACATGACCGCAGTAGAAAATGCAGCTGTCTCCCAGGAGGAGCTCGAAGCAAAGGCGTGGGCCGGCTTCACCGAAGGCAACTGGCAGAAGGACATTGATGTCCGCGACTTCATCCAGAAGAACTACACCCCGTACGAGGGCGATGAATCCTTCCTGGCTCCGGCTACCGAGAAGACCAAGCACCTGTGGAAGTACCTTGACGACAACTACCTGGCCGTGGAGCGCAAGCAGCGCGTCTACGACGTGGACACCCACACCCCGGCCGACATCGACGCCTTCCCGGCCGGCTACATCGACTCCCCGGAGGTCGACAACGTGATCGTCGGTCTGCAGACCGACGTCCCCTGCAAGCGCGCCATGATGCCGAACGGCGGCTGGCGTATGGTCGAGCAGGCCATCAAGGAGGCCGGCAAGGAGCCGGATCCGGAGATCAAGAAGATTTTCACCAAGTACCGCAAGACCCACAACGACGGCGTCTTCGGCGTGTACACCAAGCAGATCAAGGTCGCCCGCCACAACAAGATCCTCACCGGCCTGCCGGATGCCTACGGCCGTGGCCGCATCATCGGCGACTACCGCCGCGTGGCCCTGTACGGCGTCAACAAGCTGATCGCCTTCAAGAAGCGCGACAAGGACTCCGTGCCGTACCGCAACGACTTCACCGAGCCGGAGATCGAGCACTGGATCCGCTTCCGCGAGGAGCATGACGAGCAGATCAAGGCCCTGAAGAAGCTCATCAACCTCGGCAACGAGTACGGCCTCGACCTGTCCCGCCCGGCCCAGACCGCCCAGGAAGCCGTGCAGTGGACCTACATGGGCTACCTGGCCTCCATCAAGTCCCAGGACGGCGCCGCCATGTCCTTCGGCCGTAACTCCGCCTTCCTTGACTGCTACATCGAGCGCGACCTCAAGGCCGGCAAGATCACCGAGACCGACGCCCAGGAGCTCATCGACAACATCGTCATGAAGCTGCGCATCGTCCGCTTCCTGCGCACCAAGGACTACGACGCCATCTTCTCCGGCGATCCGTACTGGGCGACCTGGTCCGACGCCGGCTTCGGCGACGACGGCCGTCCGCTGGTCACCAAGACCTCCTTCCGTCTGCTCAACACCCTGACCCTTGAGCACCTCGGACCTGGCCCGGAGCCGAACATCACCATCTTCTGGGATCCGAAGCTGCCGGAAGGCTACAAGCGCTTCTGCGCCAAGATCTCCATCGACACCTCCGCCATCCAGTACGAGTCCGATAAGGAGATTCGTTCTCACTGGGGCGACGACGCCGCCATCGCCTGCTGCGTCTCCCCGATGCGCGTGGGCAAGCAGATGCAGTTCTTCGCCGCCCGCGTGAACTCCGCCAAGGCCCTGCTGTACGCCATCAACGGCGGCCGCGACGAGATGACCGGCATGCAGGTCATCGACAAGGGCGTGATCGCCCCGATCAAGCCCGAGGCCGACGGCTCCCTGGACTACGAGAAGGTCAAGAACAACTACGAGAAGGCTCTTGAGTGGCTGTCCGAGACCTACGTCATGGCCCTGAACATCATCCACTACATGCACGATAAGTACGCCTACGAGTCCATCGAGATGGCTCTGCACGACAAGGAGGTGTACCGCACCCTCGGTTGCGGCATGTCCGGCCTGTCCATCGCCGCCGACTCCCTGGCCGCCATCAAGTACGCCAAGGTGTACCCGATCACCAACGCCGAGGCCAAGAACCTCGAGGGCCACGAGTACGAGTACGTCGAGGGCGCCGATGACGATCTGGTCGTGGGCTACCGCACCGACGGCGAGTTCCCGATCTACGGCAACGACGACGACCGCGCCGATGACATCGCCAAGTGGGTCGTGTCCACCGTGATGGGCCAGGTCAAGCGCTTGCCCGTCTACCGTGGCGCCGTCCCGACCCAGTCCATCCTGACCATCACCTCCAACGTGGAGTACGGCAAGAACACCGGTTCCTTCCCGTCCGGCCACAAGAAGGGCACCCCGTACGCCCCGGGCGCCAACCCGGAGAACGGCATGGACTCCCACGGCATGCTGCCGTCCATGTTCTCCGTCGGCAAGATCGACTACAACGACGCTCTTGACGGCATCTCGCTGACCAACACCATCACCCCCGATGGCCTGGGCCGCGACGAGGAGGAGCGCATCGGCAACCTGGTCGGCATCCTGGACGCCGGCAACGGCCACGGCCTCTACCACGCCAACATCAACGTGCTGCGCAAGGAGACCATGGAGGACGCCGTCGAGCACCCGGAGAAGTACCCGCACCTGACCGTGCGCGTCTCCGGCTACGCGGTGAACTTCGTCAAGCTCACCAAGGAACAGCAGCTCGACGTGATCTCCCGTACCTTCCACCAGGGCGCCGTCACCGACTGATACGTCGATGAACGCGACCGTGTGAAACGGTAGAACGATGAAGGGGTGGGCTTCGTCCCACCCCTTCCTTATGACTTCGGCATTTCCTTCCTTGACTCTCCTCGGGAGAGAAACCGCCGCACAATAACCGAGGGGAGATTGGGGCTCCGGTTCCGATTGGTCGGCAAACGCCGATAATCGAACAGAGTCCGTCGCATCACTTGCAGGAACAGGAGGACAATGATGCCCGACAACCAGTTCCGTACCACCACGCGCCACATGCTGCGCGAATCCAAGACGTACGCCTCACAGACCCTCATGGGCGGTCTGTCCGGCTTTGAATCACCCATCGGCCTCGATCGCCGCGACCGCATCGCCGCGCTCAAGTCAGGCGACATCGGCTTCGTCCACTCCTGGGACATCAACACCTCCGTGGACGGTCCGGGCACGCGCATGACCGTGTTCATGTCCGGTTGCCCGCTGCGCTGCCAGTACTGCCAGAATCCGGACACCTGGAAGATGCGCGACGGCAAGCCCGTGTACCTCGACGCCATGATCAAGAAAGTGGACCGCTACAAGGACCTGTTCAAGGCCACGCATGGCGGCATCACGTTCTCCGGCGGCGAATCCATGATGCAGCCCGCCTTCGTCTCGCGCGTGTTCCATGCCGCCAAGGAGATGGGCGTGCACACCTGCCTCGACACCTCCGGCTTCCTCAACACCAACTACACCGACGAGATGCTCGAGGACATCGATCTGTGCCTGCTTGACGTCAAGTCCGGCAACGAGGAGACCTACCACAAGGTCACCGGCGGCACGCTGCAGCCCACCATCGACTTCGGCCAGCGACTGGCCAAGGCCGGCAAGAAGATCTGGGTGCGCTTCGTACTGGTGCCGGGACTCACGGACTCCGAGGAGAACGTGGAGCAGGTGGCCGAGATCTGCGAGACCTTCGGCGACGCCGTGGAACACATTGACGTGCTCGGCTTCCACCAGCTCGGCCGCCCGAAGTGGCACGAGCTGCGCATCCCGTACCCGCTGGAGAACCAGAAGGGCCCGAACGCCGCCACCCGCGAGCGCGTGGCCAACCAGTTCAAGGCCCACGGTTTTACGGTGTATTAAACATATAAGGCTCTGTGACGCCAAGATTGACCTATTTCTCGGCTCCCCTTGTCAGGGGAGCTGGCGGCAAAGCCGACTGAGGGGTAGTTCTAATGCAGTAATGTCAATCTTGGCTTACAGAGCGTTATCAGTTGTTTTCGGCGACGGTCAGCGTGATTGCCCTGCCGCCGTAACCCGCGTTGGCCGCGCTGATGGTGTACTGACCTGAACCATGTGCGGAGACGACCCGTTCGAAATCGGCCTGCGGATTCTCTATTGGGTGAATATACAGTATTGCTCCTACACTTCCCAGTGCATTCATAGCCCAGTAAGCATCCTTGCCGACCAGAGCGGGAATGTCGCCGTTATCGAACGGGAAGTTGGCCTCGACGTACTCCTTCATACTTTCTTCCGTGTCGCCAGGGTCGGTCGGTTTAGTAGAGGGCATGTCTGCCGTATCGCTAGATTCCGTCTCTGTCTCGTCCGATTCGGGAGTGTTGTTGTCAGAACCCGTTTCCGTTGAGTCCCCCGACTTTTCATCACCTTCCGTCTGGGAAGATGCCTCCTGTTGTTGTGCTATATCGCTGGAGGACGTGGCAGAACCGCAGCCGGCGAGAGGGAAAGCTGCGAGGGCTAAGGCAAACAGAAGAGCGGGAAAGCTGCGCATGTGAGACATGGGATTCCTTTCGGTGATTGCAATTTCCGTTCAGGCTAGAAGAATGTTCGGACTGACGTGGACGGCAGTCGGACAGGGATTATGCGTAGAGGGATTCCGGTATGTTAGCGATTTCCAAAACGGTAATTATCGCCTCTATGTGATTATGAAATGACATTGACCATAGGATAGCGTCTTCCTCATTTTCAAGAGTTCTCAAAAGTCAAAGAATTGCGTCATTGGCGGACGGACTCTCCGTTTAGAAAAATGCAATCCTTTGCATTGCGCGAAACCCATGCGAAAGCTGTTTGGGCGGCGAGTTCCGTTTGACGAAATCGTGTTGGGGGGGGTATTAGTGGCTAATGGAGGGCGTTATGGAAGACGCTCGATGGGGTTTCTGATTCCGGTTGTTTTCGAAATCAGGGATTTCCTCGGCCGCGATTGTGAGCGGTAACGGAAAGTATGGAAGAGGATTTCTTGATGATGAAGTTCAGGAAGGTCATGGCCGGTCTGGCCGCCGCGGCGACGTTGTTCGCCGGCATGGCGTTCGGTGCGGGCACGGCGAACGCCGCTGATGCCGCGGACGCACTGTCTGATACGCAGATTCGTATCACGGCATCCAACGCCGACCAGTTCAAGACCAGTGTTGGTATCCGTCAGTTCAAGTACGCGAAGCTCGCCGACTACAATTTCGACGGGAACGGCAAGCCGTACCTGACCACAACCAATGGGGTGAGCAAGGACACCGTCAAGGGTGCATTGACGGCTGCCGGCATGACTCCCGCCGATTCTCCTGATGATCCATTCACTTGGCTTGGCTCACAATCTGTCTCTACCATCAGCGGAACGGACTGGCGCAAATTCGTCGAGAACCAAACGCTCAGGGGCCTGGCTACGAATTCTATTACCCCGGATGTCAGCGCGGACGGCAAGACCCTGACGTTCGACTTTGCCGTCGATAAGGTGACGGCTGGCCAGCCGAGTGGCCGTGGCTTGTACCTGATTATCGATCAGAGTGGCGATTACACCATAGACAATGCCTCGACTGATTCCAAGTGCACGTTCGTGTACAAGCAGATGCAGGCCATCCTCATCGGCACAAAACTCAGCGGTGTGGAAAACGGCAGTGGAGAGCTGAATATCCAGGGCATCGTGTTCGGTGACTTGGCGACTGGCACGGCTGAGCAGAAGCAGACCGGCACCGAGTCCTGCGTGCCTCAGGGCGGTTTCACCAAGGTCGGCGATGACGGAACAACCGGACTCCGGGGAGCCGAATTCTCCGTATACACGCCTAAGGCCGGTGCCACGGACGATGATTTCAAGAACGGTGCCCTCTCCGCGACCCCTTCTATTCCTACTGACAAGTTCGACGCATACGACGAGTTCGGTTCCACTGATCAGAAGACCAACATCCTGACCTCCGATCAGAACGGCCACGTGGATTTCGGCACCCTGCCGGCGGGCACGTACTACGTGTACGAGAGCAAGATGCCGACCGTCGCCGATAACAGCGGCAAGCAGTATCTGACCGACTTCCGCGCGGTCCTCAAGGTCGAAGTGACGGCGGGCGAATCCGGCAAGTCCGGTACTTTCACCATCACTGATCTCAACGACCATGGTCTGCTCACGGGCGATGCCACTAATGGATACAAGTACAGGAACATCACGTCCATCGTGCACTTGCCGTTGACGGGTGCGGCTGGTACGGCATTGTTCGCGGTGGTGGCCGTGCTGCTCGCGGCGGGTGCGGGCGTCACGTTCGTGCGCTCCCGTTCCGTCAAGCGCGCGCTGCGCTGAACCGATGGCCGTCGGCGGTCGATTGAAGTGATTGAGGCATGCGCCCCGACCCCTGGTGTGGGGCTTGGGGCGCATGCCCGTACCTGAAGGTGGAGTGGAATAGACATGATGCGGAACGTGGACGTGGCGCGTCGGATGCGCGCCGGTGCGGCGGCGGTGGCGTGCTCGGCGATGCTGGCGGGCGGTCTGGCCGTGGCGGCGAACGCGGCTGATCCGGTGGCCTGCACGGCGGACAGCTGGGAGACGCTGAGGACGTGCGTCGGGACGGAGGGCGACGTGACGGTGTCGGTCACGGCGATGATCCAGGCGGGCGACGATACGCTGCAGGTCGCGGCGGGCGCGAAGACCCTGAGCGCGGCGGACGGCATGGGCGTCGAGGGTGCAGCCGGGCGGGAGCGTGCGGATTCCGTGTTCAGCGTGCCGGCGGGCGCGTCCCTGACGATCGAGGGCGGCACGTACCGGAATCTGACGGCCGTGGGCGCGAACAATCTGGGCGGCAACGGCGCGCTTGTCTACTCCGAGGGGAACGTGACCGTCAAGGGTGGCACGTTCGAGCATAATACGGCGCGCAACGGCGGCGTGTTCTTCATGCAGTCCGGCGATCTGGCCATCGAAGACGGCAAGTTCGAGAACAACACGGCGACCGCGTTCGTCAACGACAAGGATACGACGAAGGGCGGCGGCGTGGCGTACGCGAAGGGCGGGCTGACCGTCTCGGGCGGCTCGTTCACCGGCAACACGGCGGCCGGCAACGGTGGCGTGCTCTATAACACCGGTAGCACCACCACGATTTCGGGCGGCTCGTTCACCGGCAATTCGACCACGGGCTCCTCCGGCCAGGGCGGCGGCGTCCTGTACGCGGCCGCGGGCTCGACGACCGTCTTGGACGGCGACTTCGAGGACAACACGACGGCCAAGCGCGGCGGCGGCGCCCTGTATCAGGCGGCAGGGAGTATGACGGTCTCCGCCGGCACATTCAAGGGCAATTCGACGACCAACACGGGAAGCCGAGGCGGCGGCGCGATTCTCATGGAGGGCGAGCTGAAGATTTCGGGCGGCACGTTCGAGGGGAACAGCACGGCCACGAATCGCCGGTTCTCCGGCGGCGGCGCCGTGTATTCGCAGGGCAGGCTCACCGTGCAGGACGAGCCGGTCTTCAAGGACAACTGGGCGCATCAGGGCGCATACGGCGAACTCGCGAAGACGGCGGGTGGTTCCGGCGGCGCGGGCGGCGCGATCTTCCTGCAGGAGAACTCGACCGCGTTCCTGCTGGGCGGCTCGTTCACGGGCAACGAGTCCGGGTATCTGGGCGGCGCGGTGTACACGGAGGAGCATTCGCTCTCGTACATCGGCAAGGCGGTCGCCACCGGCAACACGGCGGGCCATTTCGGCGGCGGCCTGTGGCTGTGCCCCTCGGGCGTGGGCTCGGCGTCGAAGTCGGGCAACATCGCCCTGTACAACAACAGCCTCGACCCGTCCCTGGACGCGAACCGTGAGTCCGGCGGCAAGGCTGGTTCGGATTTCGCGATGATGAACCCGAGCAACAAGAAGATCGACCAGACGACGTTCGAGCTGATGGACTCGTGGTTCACGGACCGCAACAACCCGGCCGTCAAGTGGCGGTGGGACGGCGAGCCCGCCCGGGACGCGGACGGATTCACCGCCGGCACGTTCAAGCTCAACGCGGATCCGACGCATAAGACCGGCGACGTGCAGAAGGCCGGCACCATCGAGCTCAACGGTACCGACAACTTCGGCATCGCCCTGAAGGCCGAGGTGCTCCCGACAACCTCGACCGACAATGCGTACAGAACGGCGGCCCTGACGTTCACGGGCAACAAGTCGCAGTGGTCCGGCGGCGCGATCGGCAGCAACGGCACGCTGTCGTTCTCCTCGCCGTACACGGCCGCGTGGAACAAGGTCGACACCGACGCCACGTCCACGTACCTGGCCGGCTCGTCGTGGCGACTCACCACGAAGGATCCCACGAAGACTGACGACAAGGTCGGCGGCGGCGACCTTACCTCGGGCCTCAGCGAAGGGTGCGACGCGGCCGCGAAGGGCGAACAGAACCTGTGCTGGATCCACCGCGACGGTGACGCGGCCGATGAGATGTCGCTGATCATCGTGGACAACGGCCCGCGCGACAACAATTCGGATGACGGCCGTTTCAGCGTGGACAACCTCAAGCCGGCCCAGTACTGGCTGACCGAGGAGAGCCAGCCGGCCAACCATGCGAAGAGCACGGCCGTGTACACGTTCACCATCACCGAGGGCCAGACGAAGACCCCGGCGCTGTCCGTCGTGGACGGCAAGGCGGACGCGAACGCGCCTCTCGTGGCCGATCCGAACGGGGAGAAGCGTTCCATCGGCAACAAGGCCATCGGCGGCCTCAACTGGATCAAGGTCAAGACCGGCACCTCCGAGCGGCTCGCCGGATCCGAATGGACCATCAAGGGCGCGGAGGATTCCAACAAGGACTACAGCCTGACGGTAACGGACTGCGTCGCCTCCCAGACCGTGAAGTGCGACGGCACGGACGATTCGCATGACACGGACGGCGACATGGGCGAGTTTGCGGTGTCAGGACTGGCCGCGGGCGAGTACACGCTCACGGAATCGAAGGCCCCCGACGGGTACGTGCTCGACCAGACCGCCTACACGTTCGACATCACCAACGATCCGGACACGGTCGTCAAGCTGAAGGTCAACGGCACGGAGATGACGACGAACGCGATCGGCAACAAGCCCACTGAGGTGTCGTGGACGAAGGTCGGCTCCGACAATGCGAACAAGGCGCTGCCCGGCAGCACGTGGAAGCTCACCCGCACCAACGCCGATGACACGAGCGAGACCGTGTATAAGAACATCGTGGACTGCGCGCCCGGCGAGGACGGCAAGGCCCCGACCTGCGAGGGTTCCGACATGGACGGCGCGGCCGGCAAGTTCAAGCTGACCGGTCTGACGGCCGGCTCGTACACGCTGACCGAGACCAAAGCCCCGGACGGGTTCGTGAAGTCGGACACGTCGTACACGTTCACCATCTCCGATGAGGGCGTTGTCTCGGTCATCACCGGCGCGAACGACAACAAGATCATCAACACGAAGATGGTGACCGCATTGCCGCTGACCGGCGGCAGTGCCCTGGACTGGCTGGTGACCGGCGGCGTGCTTGCGATCCTGGCCCTGGCCTCCGCCCTGGTCATGAGCCGGATGCGTGGACAGGCCGATGCCCGATAGCTGCGGGTTCGATTCCGGGCAGGTCGCTTATCTGAACGGCCTGCCCGCCGTGGCCCGCGCTGATGCTAGACGCATCGTGTACGCGGACTGGTTCCGCGACGAGGTCATGCGCCGCTATGGGGAGGGCGTGCCGCCGACCGTCGTGTTCCGCGAGGCCGGGCTTGCGCCCGAGCTCATCGGCAGCAAACGCATCGAGCGGTGCGTGGCCCGATGGCGGTGCGAGACGAGCATATCTCCGATGCGTCGCGGTCGGCCTCAAGTCCCGGCCGCGACAGAGAAACGGACGGAATCGGTCGGCCAACAGCTTACGGAAATCGCCGAGCTGGAACATCGTATTGCCGATTTCGGGTCTCGTCTCGGTCTTGACCAAGACGATATCGACATGGACCGTCGGCAAGCGATTATCATCGCACTCGAACAACTTTCAGACGATTACGAGACTCGGCTGGGGGAGATGTTTGGCGGAAAAGCGCGCCGATACCGGGAAACGGGCGCCGCTGCCTTACCCTGATGGTATGGCTGAGATCTTCGCTTTTCCGGCGGGTACTCCTGCGGCAACGAGGCCTGGCGATGGAGCCGGTGCGCCGCAGCATCCCGTGCGCCCGCGCGGCGTGCCGGACGACGTGTGGGCGGCCGTCGAATCCGTCCGAACCATGCGACGCCTCGACGGCGTGCGCTACCGCGAGATTCCCGTGCCCTCAACGCTGGCCGACTTCGGCATCGGCGTGGAGCTCGAATCGGAAACCCCGGATCAAGGGGAGAGCCGGCTCCGACTCGCCACCGGCTGGATCATGATGCTCTACGCCCATGAGCCGCGTATCGGATGGGATTCGAACTGGCGGTGCGTGGCGTTCGCGAGGCTGCCACTGGAAGCGGGGGAGAACGACCCGCTCGCCCCTGGCATGTACTGGGACGGCATGTGCGATTATGTGGGATTCGCCGAGCCGGACACCGTTTCCGGCACCGTGACCGTGACCCGCAACACCGCGTTCGGCGGGCTCGACGAGGCGCCCAGCTCCGGTTGCGAGATGCGCGTATCCTGGACGCCGCTTGACGGGACCGGTCCGGACGGTACGATGGACGCCGGCGCTCAAGTGAATTCGTGGGCCGCCTTCATCAGATCTACCGTCCGTCCAGAGGAGGATGACTGCAGGTGAGCGACGTCCGTGAGACCGAACCCCGGTTGCTCAAGGAACCCCGTGGGGGAGTGCCCAACGTCACCTCCACACTCGCCGACTATCACCGGTACTGCGAGGCGCTGGCCGCCGCGGACGGTCCGTTGGCGGCGGACGCCGAACGTGCCTCCGGCTTCCGGTACGGCCACGAGGATTGGCTCATCCAATTCAAACGCGAAGGCGCCGGCATCGCCCTGCTCGACCCGGTGGCCCTGACCGAAGTCGGGGCCGATTGGAACGAATTCAACGACGCGGTGGGCGATGCCGTCTGGATCCTGCACGATTCGCTGATGGACCTGCCCGGCTTCGCGGACATCGGCCTGAAACCCCGTGCCCTGTTCGACACGGAGATCGCCGCGCGACTGCTCGGCCTGCACCGCTTCGGCCTGGCCGCGGTGACCGAACACTACCTTGGCATCACGCTGGCCAAGGAGCATTCCGCCGCCGACTGGTCCTACCGTCCGCTGCCGCGCGACTGGCGTAACTACGCGGCGTTGGACGTGGAAGTGCTCATCGAGCTTGAGGAACTCATGCGCCGGGACCTGAAAGCCCACGGCAAGGACGAATGGGCCGCCGAGGAATTCTCGCACGCCCTGAACGAGGGGCTGGCTCCAAGGAAGCCCCATCCGATCCCATGGCTCAGGGTCTCGCGCATCACACAGCTCAGCCGCGACCCGCGCGGGCTCGCCATCGCCAAGTCGTTGTGGGAGGAACGCGACCGGCTCGCCAGGCGATACGACATCGCCCCCACGCTGCTGCTGGCCGACGCCTCGATCATCGAGGCCGCCACGGCCAAGCCACACAACGCCGCCCAGTTCCGGGCCTTGCGCTCCCTGAACGAGCGGGTGCGCATCCGCACCGGCACCGAACAGGACAAGATGTTCGAGCGGTACGCGCCCATCCAACGTGAGGTCAAGCCGAAGGTGTGGAAGGCCGCCATCGACCGGGCCATGGCGTTGAAGCCCTCGCAATGGCCGTCCATGCCCTCGCCCGACCAGGACGAGAACGGCATGGTGGTCAATGCGCCGCGTTCCATGCGACTGTGGCAGCAGCGGCATCCCGACCGCTACGACCGCCTGCAGCGCGTGCGCAAGGTGATCAACGGCATCGCCGAGGACACGCGCACCCCGGCCGAGATGATCGTCAAGCCGCAGATCCTGCGCAACCTGTGCTGGACCGAGGACCTCGCCGGAATCGACGTGGAGGCATTCCTCGCCGGCCAGGGCGCGAGAAACTGGCAGGTGCGCCTTATTGCACCGTCCGTAAGTAGCGCTATCATGTAGAGGTTGCCTTACGGCAGATTGTTAAGAACATACGACTTTTGAGGAGTCATTCGTGAAGATCAGCGTTCGTAACCTCGAGCCCACCAAGGTGAAGCTCACCATCACCGCCGACCCGGAAGAGCTTGACCCGTTCCTGGATAAGGCTCGCAAGGAAATCGCCAAGCAGGTGAACGTTCCCGGCTTCCGTAAGGGCCACGTGCCCGGCAAGATCATCGACCAGCGCTTCGGTTTCGCCGCCGTTGCCGGCGAGGCCGTGAACGACGCCGTGCCGGAGCTGTACTCCAAGGCTCTGGAGGAGAAGAAGATCCAGCCGATGGATCAGCCGGAGTTCGACGTTCAGGAAGTGCCGCAGTCCGCCAAGGACGAGACCAAGCTGAAGTTCACCGCCACCGTGGAGCGTCGCCCCGACTTCGAGCTGCCGGAGGTCGATGGCATGGAGATCGCCATCGCCAAGCCGGAAGTCAAGGACGAGGACGTGGAGAAGCGTCTCGAGGCCCTGCGCCAGCGCTTCGGCACCCTGGTGGGCGTGGATCGTCCGGCCGCCAAGGGCGACTTCGCCAACATCGACCTGACCGCCGAGATCGACGGCGAGACCGTTGACTCCCAGGAGGGCGTGAGCTACGAGCTCGGCTCCAACACCATGCTCGACGGCATGGATGAGGCCCTGGAAGGCCTGTCCGCCGGCGAGGAGACCACCTTCGAGGGCACGCTGGAAGCCGGCGAGCACGAGGGCGAGAAGGCCACCATCAAGGTCAAGGTCAACTCCGTCAAGGCCGAGGAGCTGCCGGAGCTGAACGACGAGTTCGCTTCCGAGGCTTCCGAGTTCGACACCCTGGACGAGCTCAAGGCCGACATCCGCAAGGCCGCCTCCCAGGACGCCGAGGGCCGTCAGGCCACCGAGGCCCGCGATGCCTTCATCGCCAAGCTGCAGGAAGGCCTGGAGATCCCGGTGCCGAAGGGCGTCAAGGCCAAGATGGTCGAGGAGCAGCTCAAGGGCATGACCCCGGATCCGGAGAAGGCCACCGACGAGCAGAAGGCCGAGGCCGAGAAGAACGTCGAGAAGGACCTGCGCGATCAGATGGTCCTCGACGCCCTGGCCCAGAAGCTGGACGTCAAGGTCTCTCAGGCCGACGTGTTCAACT
The DNA here is from genome assembly GCF_018555355.1 of Bifidobacterium sp. SO4. Taxonomy (NCBI): domain Bacteria; kingdom Bacillati; phylum Actinomycetota; class Actinomycetes; order Bifidobacteriales; family Bifidobacteriaceae; genus Bifidobacterium; species Bifidobacterium sp. SO4. The sequence continues at coordinate 2,037 of NZ_JAFEJP010000010.1, read as the reverse complement.
TCCTCGCCTCCATCGCCCAGCAGTACGGCATGGACCCGAACGCCTTCATCCAGGCCATCATCAAGAACGGCCAGCTCGGTTCTGCCGTGCAGGAAGTCGGCCGCTCCAAGGGCCTGCTCGCCGGTATGCGCGCCGTGAAGTTCACCGCCGACGGCGAGGTCGTGGACCTCTCCAACTTCCTGGGCGAGGCCGCCGAGGATGAGGAGGCCGAGTCCGTCGAGGCCGCTTCCGCTGCCGCCGCCGTGGCCGACGAGCTGTCCAAGTCCGATGAGGGCGAGGCTGCCGACGCCGAGTGAGCGCGGTGAGTCGCCGTCGCGCCTGCCTTGCGCTGGTGCGATGACATGACTGTAGGCCCGGGACCGATATGGTTCCGGGCCTTTTCGTTTGCCGGTTACGGTGAATGACAGGGGAGATGCGATGGAAAACGTTGTGCGGAACGCCGATGCGAGGCGTCTGGGGTGGCTTGCCGCCGCGACCGTGGTATTGGGAGCGCTGATCGGTGCGGGAGCCGGTCTGCTGACCCTCCTGCTGTATGGCGTCGAGCGGGTGATGCTCGGCTATGTGGAAGGTTCCGGGCTGCCCGGCCCGTTCGGCGTGCCAGCCGTGCGCCGCGCCATTTCGGTGACGATTGGCCTGTCCATCGCCGGCGTGATCTGGTATCTGCTGCGCGCCAAGACCACCAAGGTGCCGTCGGTCAAGAAGGCCGTCGGGGGAGCGCGGATGCCCATCTGGCAGACCGTGCTGCACGTGGTGTTGCAGATCTTCATCGTGGGCACCGGCGCCTCCATCGGCCGAGAAGTGGCCCCGCGCGAATTGGGTGCCATGCTGGCCCAACGGTTCTGCGACCTGTTCCATATCGACGGCGAACACGGCATCGACCGACGCATGGTGGTGGCCGTGGCGGCCGGAGCGGGCCTCGGCGGCGTGTACAATGCCCCGTTGGCCGGCATGTTCTTCGCCGTGGAGATCCTGCTCACGGACGTGACCCTGGAGAAAGTGGCATTCGGACTGGGCATGTCCTCGGTGGCCGCATTCACGGCGGCGCTGGTCAAAGGCCATCACACGTTCTACGACATCACCGCCATGCAGCCCGAATCGACGCCAAGCCTCATGCTGTTCGCCCTGCTGTGCGGTGCGGCGGCAGGTGCGGCGGGTGCGCTGTTCCGCAAGGGCTCGTCCTGGGCGGAATCGCACAAGCCCGCCGGTAAGGGGATACTCTGGCAGATGCCGCTTGCCGGTCTGATCACGGGTCTGGTGGCCGTATTCGTGCCACAGGTCATGGGCAACGGTCGTGCCGCCGCGCAGCTCGGGTTCAGCACGTTCGTCTCGGACACCGCCGCCGCTTCTGGGGCCGCGCAGTCCGGAGCCTCGGCCGCCGCCTCGCCGTGGACGCTGTTGGCGAGCGGGACCGCCGATTCGGGCGCGGCCTCCGCCGGTGCGGGTACGGGCGCTGGTTCGTGGCTGAATGCCCTAGGCCTCGGGTTCGCGCCCAATGCCGGTTCGACGCTTACCCTATCGCACGCCGGACTGATACTCGGCGTGCTGTTGCTGACGTTCGCGGCGAAAGCCGTCGTCACGCTGATGACCATTCGCTCCGGCGCATCCGGCGGCGTGCTGCAGCCGGGCATCGCCCTGGGCGCGACGCTGGGCGCGATGCTGGGGGTCCTGTGGATGTTCGCGTTCCCGATGGACACGGTGACGGCGTGCGCCCTGATCGGCGCCGCCGCGCTGCTCGCCGCCTCCCAGCAGGCGCCTTTGATGGCCATGTGCCTGGTCATGGAGCTGACCGAAGCGCCGATCACGTTTTTCGTGCCGGTCGGACTGGCGGTGGCCGTGTCCGCATTGGTCTCCAAGTGGATGCTGGGGCGATTGAAGTAGCAATAAGGCTCCCCTCTTTGAGGGGAGCTGTCGGGCGGGTTCTAGTGATCGTTGCAACGCTTGGCCGGGTGGCGGGAGTCATGTATGGGCAGGTGGGTTTTCGAGGGCGTGGAGTACGCGAGTCGGGGTCTTATGTGCGAGGCGAGGCGGGAACGCTAC